>NZ_MWOM01000005.1:0-115960 GCF_012931925.1 Acidovorax sp. SRB_24 | reverse complement strand
CTTCTCCGCGCGGCGCACGTTCACCACGTTCGCGGCGGCCGTTGCCAGCGCCATTGGCGGCGCTGCCGTCACCGCGTTCGCGGCGGGGGCCGCGGTCGGTGCGGGCGTCGCTGCGGGGCTCCTGGCCGGCCGCATCGCTGTGGGCCTGCTCCGGTGCCTGGCCGTTTTGCAGGTCGTTGGCGCTGCGTTCGCGGCCCCGGACGTCGCGTCCGCCTTCGCGTGGAGCGCGGGGCTCGGCGTTGCGACCTTCGGCGCTCCGGCCTTCGCCGCTGCGTTCACTGCGGCGGCCGCGGCCGTCGGCGCTGCCTTCGCGGGCGCTGTCACGCTGCCCGTCGCGGCCGCCTTCGCGGTTGCCGTCACGGCCACCGCTGCGGCGGCCTCGGCCTTCGCCGCCGCGCCCGTCACGGCGGGGTTCGCGCTGGGGTGCCTCGGAAGTGGCCGGTGCGGGCGCTGCGGCAGGCGCAGGGGAGAGCCCAGGCGCGGGTGCGCCGCCAAAGCCGAACAGGCTCTTGAGCCAGGCAAAGAAGCCCTGCTCCTGCGGCACGTGCGGTGCACGCACCGGCGCTGCGGGCGCGGCGGCAGGAGCCGCCGCCCTGGGCGCGTGGCGTGGGGCACGCACTTCGCCTTCGGCGCGCGGCGCGGCCTGCGGTGCGGGCGCGTCGGGCAGCACGCCCTTGATCACGGGCGTCTGCTTGTTGGTCGGCTCCTGCGAGCGGCGCGTCACGGCCGTGGGATCTTCCACCTGGTCGGCGAGCGTGTAGCTGGCCTCGATGTGGTCCAGGCGCGGGTCGTCGTGCTTGAGGCGCTCGAGCTTGTAGTTCGGCGTCTCCAGCGCCTTGCTGGGCACCATCAGCACGGTGACGCGCTGCTTGAGCTCGATCTTGGCGATTTCGGGGCGCTTTTCGTTGAGCAGGAACGAAGCCACTTCCACCGGCACCTGGCAGTGCACGGCGGCCGTGTTGTCCTTCATCGATTCTTCTTGAATGATGCGCAGGATCTGCAGCGCCGACGATTCGGTGTCGCGGATGTGGCCCGAGCCGCCGCAGCGCGGGCAGGGGATGGACGAGCCTTCGGAGAGGGCAGGCTTGAGGCGCTGGCGGCTCATTTCCATGAGGCCGAACTTGCTGATGGTGCCGAACTGCACGCGGGCGCGGTCCTGGCGCAGCGCGTCGCGCAGGCGGTTTTCCACTTCGCGGCGGTTCTTCGACTCTTCCATGTCGATGAAGTCGATCACGATCAGGCCGCCCAGGTCGCGCAGGCGCATCTGGCGCGCCACTTCGTCGGCGGCTTCGAGGTTGGTGCGCGTTGCGGTTTCCTCGATGTCGCCGCCCTTGATGGCGCGCGCCGAGTTCACATCGACGCTGACCAGCGCTTCGGTGTGGTCGATCACGATGGCGCCTCCCGAGGGCAGCTGCACGGTGCGGGCGTAGGCCGACTCGATCTGATGCTCGATCTGGAAGCGGCTGAACAGCGCAGCGTCGTCGCGGTAGCGCTTCACGCGGGCGGCATGCTCGGGCATGACGTGCGCCATGAACTGCTGCGCCTGCTCGTAGATGTCGTCGGTGTCGATGAGGATGTCACCGATGTCGTTGTTGAAGTAGTCGCGGATCGCGCGGATCACCAGGCTCGATTCCTGGTAGATCAGGAACGCACCCTTGCCGCCCTTGGCGGCGCCGTCGATGGCGTTCCACAATTTCAGCAGGTAGTTCAGGTCCCACTGCAGCTCGGGCGCGCTGCGGCCGATGCCGGCGGTGCGCGCGATGATGCTCATGCCGTTGGGGTATTCCAACTGGTCCATGTTCTCTTTGAGCTCGGCACGGTCCTCGCCCTCGATGCGGCGGCTCACGCCACCGCCGCGCGGGTTGTTGGGCATCAGCACGACGTAGCGGCCGGCCAGCGAGATGAAGGTGGTCAGGGCCGCCCCCTTGTTGCCGCGCTCTTCTTTTTCGACCTGGATCAGCAGCTCCTGGCCTTCGCGGATCACGTCGTTGATGCGCGCCTGGCTGGGCGAGACACCGGGGGCGAAGTACTGCTTGGAGATTTCCTTGAACGGCAGAAAACCGTGGCGGTCTTCGCCGTAGTCGACGAAGCAGGCTTCCAGCGAGGGCTCGACGCGCGTGACGACGGCCTTGTAGATGTTGCCCTTGCGCTGTTCGCGCCCTTCGATTTCGATTTCGTAGTCGAGCAGCTTTTGCCCGTCGACGATGGCCAGGCGGCGTTCTTCGGGCTGCGTGGCGTTGATCAGCATCCGCTTCATGATGCGTTTCCTTTTATGTGCTGGGTCGGCAGCGCCGCAGCACTCTGGCTGCCGGGCTGCGGCCCGTGATTCCAAACAAACAACAGGCTCGCGAGGAGCCCACAATGCCTGGACTGACGCTGTGAAACGAAGGGAATTGCCGGGTATGCCAGGTGCCGCAGGGCTTTAGCTCTGCGGGGGTGGCAAGGGCGCGTGGATGGGGGCGAGCCTGGGGGAGTGCATTTTTGCTATTAAATGAATAGCTGATTGCGCAGGCAGGATGAGCGTTGGCGTGATTTTCAATGCCCATAGCGGAAGCCAGCGCCGCCGCCCCAGGGATTGGACCATCATCACCAGCATCAACATGTTCGCTTCGATCCGCCGGTAGTCGCGGCCCGCAAGGGGTGGACTGCCAGCTGGGGTATTCCGTATCAGTGTTTCAATTGCGTCAGCCTGCCGCGCGGCATGCAGGCCAAAGCAGGCAACTGGCCTGCATCTTTGCGTGCACGACGCCCGCTGGCATCGACCTGCCTGCGCGCGGGGAAATGGCCGTGTGGACTAAACTCCAGACAAATCAACCACTTACAAAACGCTGCGCAGGTGAAACACATTATAGGGGCCAAACCGCCACCACACCGGGTCCAGGGGCCCGGCGCACCCGCCGCGCCACCGTCGGCCCGCATGGTCGAGGTCGATGCCGAATCGAGCGGCCAGCGGCTCGACAACTTCCTACTCCGCCAGCTCAAGGGCGTGCCCAAGACCCATGTCTACCGCATCATCCGCAGCGGCGAGGTGCGCATCAACAAGGGCCGCGCCAGCGCCGACACGCGCGTGCAGGGCGGCGACCAAGTGCGCTTGCCGCCGGTGCGGGTGTCCGAGAAAATGGCCGACAAGGCCGCGCACCCGGCGCCGGCGCGCGAGTTTCCCATCCTGCTCGAGGACGAGCACCTGATCGCGCTCGACAAGCCCGCCGGCGTGGCCGTGCACGGCGGCAGCGGCGTGAGCTTTGGCGTGATCGAGCAGCTGCGCCAGGCGCGGCCCCAATCCAAGTTCCTGGAGCTGGTGCACCGGCTCGACCGCGAAACCTCGGGCATCCTGCTGGTGGCCAAGAAGCGCAGCGCACTCACGCACCTGCAGGACCAGTTCCGCGAACGCGAGACCGGCAAGACCTACCTGGCATTGGTCACCGGCAGGTGGCCCGCGAACAAGAAGGTCATCGATACGCCGCTGCACAAGTACCTGCAGCCCGATGGCGAACGCCGCGTGCGCGTGACCACGGAGGGCGATCCCGATGGCATGCGCTCCATCACCCTGGTCAAGGTGCGCGCCACCGCCCCGGCCGTGCCGTTGCAGGGCCTGCCCGCGATGAGCCTGCTCGAAGTCACGATCAAGACCGGGCGCACGCACCAGATCCGCGTGCACCTGGCCAGCAGCGGCCACCCGATTGCGGGCGACGACAAGTACGGGGACTTCGATCTCAACAAGCGCCTGCAAAAATCGGGCCTCAAGCGCATGTTCCTGCATGCCTGGCGCCTGCAGTTCACCCACCCCGCCAGTGGCGCGCGCACCGAGCTGCGCGCCGAATTGCCCCCCGAACTGGCCGCCTTCGCCCCTGTGCCATGACCCTTGTCCGACCCCGCCGCTTTGACCTGATTGCCTTCGACTGGGACGGCACGCTGTTCGATTCCACGTCCATCATCGTGCGCTGCATCCAGGCCGCGGTGCGCGACGTGGGCGGCACCGTGCCCACCGACGAGGCCGCTGCCTACGTGATCGGCATGGCGCTCACGCAGGCGCTGGCCCATGCGGCGCCCGACGTGCCGCCCGAAAAATACGCCGAGCTCGGCAACCGCTACCGCTACCACTACCTGCGCCACCAGGACGACATCAGCCTGTTTGGCGGCGTGCTGCCCTTGCTGGCCGACCTGCGCGCGCGCGGCCACCTGCTCGCCGTGGCCACCGGCAAGAGCCGGCGCGGCCTCGACGAGGCGCTGCACAGCGCGGCGCTGCGCGGCGTGTTCGACGGCTCGCGCACCGCCGACGAGACCGCCGGCAAGCCGCACCCGCTAATGCTGCAGGAGCTGATGGCCGAGTTCGGCGTGCCGGCGCAGCGCACGCTGATGATCGGCGACACCACGCACGACCTGCAGATGGCCTTGAACGCCGGCTGCGCCAGCGTGGGCGTGGCCTATGGCGCGCACACGACCGAGGGCTTTGCCGCGCTGCAGCCGCTGGCCGTTGCCGCGTCGGTGGCCGAGCTGCACGACTGGCTGCGGCGCGAAGCCTGACCCTCTTGGCGGACGCTGTCCATCATGACTGCCCCTGACGACCACGCCGTGGCCCTCTGCCACAGCCGCGACCTGGTGGACGGCGGGCTGGCCGTGCCGTTCGACGTGTGCTACGCCGGCCAGACCTGCCGGGCCTTCGCCATCCGCTTTCAGGGGCAGCCCCAGGCCTACCTGAACCGCTGCACCCACGTGGCCATGGAGATGGACTACCAGCCCAACCGCGTGTTCGACGACAGCGGCCGCTGGCTGCTGTGCGCCACGCACGGCGCGGCCTATGCGCCAGACACCGGCGCCTGCGCCGGCGGCCCCTGCCGGGGCGCTCTGGTGAAGATCACACTGTCGGAGCACGGCGGCGTGGTGCACTGGCATACTGCTTACAACCTCCAACCCGTCCTCTTCTGATATGACCGAGCCCACCTCCAGCGGATCCGATAAAAATCCGCCTGAAATGCCCGACCTGTGGGCGCAAGCAGCTCCTGTTTCAGGAGCTAAAGTCGAGCCCGGGGCGCCGGGTTGGGAGCGCGGCGTGCTCGAAAAGCTGGCCCTGGCCACGCTGGCCGAGCAGCGCGCGGCGCGCCGCTGGCGCACCTTCACGCGCCTGGCCTGGCTGGCGTTTTTCGTCTTCATCGCCTGGGCCTTCCTGTCGCGCGACATGGCCACGGCGGCCAAGAGCGGTCCGCACACGGCGGTGGTCGACATCAAGGGCGAAATTTCCGCCGGCGCCGAGGCCAGCGCCGAATTCGTCATCGCTTCCATGCGCAGCGCCTTCGAGGACGACGGCTCGAAGGCCGTGGTGCTGCTGATCAACTCGCCGGGCGGCAGCCCGGTGCAGGCCGGCATCATCTACGACGAGATCGTGCGCCTCAAGGCCAAGCACAAGAAGCCGCTGTATGCCGTGGTGGAAGAAACCTGTGCCTCGGCTGCCTACTACATCGCAGCGGCGGCCGACGACATCTTTGTCGACAAGGCCAGCATTGTCGGCAGCATCGGCGTGCTCATGGACGGCTTCGGTTTCACCGGCACCATGGAAAAGCTGGGCGTGGAGCGGCGCCTGTTGACCGCGGGCGAGAACAAGGGCTTCCTCGACCCGTTCAGCCCGCAGACCGAAAGGCAGCGCGAGTACGCGCAGGCCATGCTCGACCAGATCCACGCGCAGTTCATTGCCGCCGTCAAGGCCGGCCGCGGCGAGCGGCTCAAGCCCACGCCCGAGACCTTCAGCGGCCTGTTCTGGACCGGCCAGCAGGCGGTCGACATGGGGCTGGCGGACCGGCTGGGCAGCCTCGACTATGTGGCCCGCGAGGTCGTGAAGGCCGAAGACGTCATCGACTACACGCGCCGCGACAACGTCGCCGAGCGCCTGGCCAAGCGCTTTGGCGCCGCCGTCGGTGCCGGTGCGCTGCAAACGCTGCAGCGCGCGCCCGCGCTGCGCTGAACGCAGCTGCACGCAGGAATTTTAGTGAAATAGGGCTCTGGCGCTTGTGCAGCAAGCGCCAGCAGCTATGTTTTTGATAGTTTTGCGCCGGCCTGTCAGCCCGCCGCAGGCCGCGCCAGGCCCTGCCAGGCCTGCACGGCGGCCAGCACGGCCGCGCACTGCACGGTGTGCGCAAAACGGAAATCGCCGTCCGCCACGGTCTCGTCGGGAAACTCGGTGATCAGCGTGACCGGCGGCCCGGGCAGCGGGTTTTCGCTCTGCGTGCAGGCAAATCCCTGGATCTGCTCGAACGGCAGCTCGCCCGCATGCTGCGCGTACAGCGCCATCTGCCGCGCGTTGTAGGCGGACAGGCCCGGCACCCGGGCCAAGGCGGCGCAGACCTGTTCGAGCAGGGCGCGCCCCTCGGCCTGCCAGCCCGGCCGGTGGCGCAGGATCAGAAAGAAACCCTTGGGAATCGTCCACAGGCCAAAGCCGCGCGGCACATAGCCGGTGAGCGGCCGCGTCCATTCATGGGCCGGGTAGCCATGCAGGTTGACATGGAGCTGCGCGCCCGACAGCGCCAGTGCCTGCTCGCGCGCAGCGCGCTCGTACAGCGGCGCCTGCTCGCGGTATTCGATGTCGTCGCCCAGCGCGCTGTAGCGCGCCGCATGCTGCATGTGCCGCGGGTGCTGCACGCACAGCTCGCGGTGCAGCGCGTAGCCGTCGGGGTTCTCGAGCGCGATCAGGGCGAAGTGCGCGCTGCCTGCGGCCTGCAGCTGCTGCGCCGCGCGCAGCGCGCCCACCACGCCCGAGGTTTCGTTGGCGTGCTGGCCGCCGCTGATGAACACGGCAGCGCCCGGGCCGCGGTGGTACAGGCCGAGCACCGCGCGGCCCTGGCGCGAGGTGGCAGCAAAGCGCTGGCCCGGCAGCCGCGCCATCTCGGCGGCGATGCGCTGCGGGTGCGCCGGGTGCGCCAGCCGCTCCAGCGGCGTGCCCGGCAGTGGCTCGGGGGGCGGGCCCAGCCGGTCCTGCGCCTGCGCCGCGAACGGCTGCAGCGCGATGCGCACGGCGGGCGCGCCGTGGCGCACGTCGGGCACGATCTGGCCGGGCTGCAGGCGGCGGTCGCTGGCGGCCCGGCCCGAGTGGCGCTGGAACACTTCGAGCAGCGAGAAATACAGGTCTTCGTGCAGCGCCTCGGCCAGGCTGATGCATTCATGGCCCACGGCCAGCGGCAGCTCGATGCCCGGCAGGTCCACGCGCAGGTCCAGCCGCTCGAAATAGGGCTCCTGCACCGGCCATGGGTGCTGCTGCACGGTGCGCACGGCATGGTCGAAGAGCTGCTCGCAATCGGTGGCCTGGGGGCCGTCGAGGGCCGCGCCACCACCCTGGGGTGCGCCGGTGCGCAGCCAGCCGGTGGGCGAGAGCTGCGTGCTGCCCAGGTGGTCGGTGTGCACGCGGTTGGGGGCGAACACGCGCGCCTCCACGCGCTCGCCGCTGCCGTACGTAAGGTCCAGCTGGTAATGCAGGTCTTCGCCGCCGGGCGTGCACTGCAGCGTGCAGCCGGCCGGCAGCAGGCCGGCGAGCGGGTAGGCCTCGAGCAGAAAGCGGCGCGGGGCGGCGTGCGCGGGCGCGGGGTAGGTCAGGTGCACGGCGACCAGGCGGGCACAGTCTACGTCTTCGAGGAAGCTGTGGACCAGCGGCTTGTAGGCGCTGCGCAGGCGCGCCCGCACGCCGGCTGCCCGCAGGCGCTGCTCGGCCGCGCGGCGCGCGTCCGGGCCCTCGAACAGCCAACCTTCGACGTTGGCGCCGCGCCACGGCGGCGCCTCGAACTGGCGCACCCAGGCGTCGAGCGTGCGCGGCACCTGCAGGTCGAGCAGCACGGGGGTGTCCATGTCAGAGCTTTCCGGTGGGGTCGATGCGGTCGCGCAGCCAGTCGCCGAGCAGGTTCAGGCCCAGCACCGTGAGCATGATCGCCACGCCGGGGAAGACGCTGACCCACCACGCGGTCTGCATATAGGTGCGGCCGTCGGCCAGCATGCCGCCCCAGCTGGGGATCAGAGGGTCCACACCCAGGCCGAGGAAGGTCAGGCTGCTCTCGAGCAGGATGTTGTTGGCCACGTTGAGCATGACCAGGATGATGACCGGCCCGATCACGTTGGGCAGGATGTGGTGGCGCACCATGGCCAGGTCGCGCACACCGAACGAGCGCGCCGCCTGCACATATTCGCGCTCGCGCACCGACAGCACCATGCCGCGCACCAGGCGCGCGTACTGCACCCATTGCGAAATGATCATGAACAGGATGATGTTGCCCAGGCCGCCGCCGAGGATGGAGATGAAGGTCAGCGCCACCAGGATGAAGGGCAGGGCCAGCTGCACGTCCACGCAGCGCATCAGGAACATGTCCCAGAAGCCCCGGTAGTAGCCCGCCACCAGGCCGATCGCGATGCCGATGAGCGAAGCCCCCGCCACGGAGGCAAAGCCCACCCACAACGAGATGCGTCCGCCCACCAGCACGCGCGCCAGCACGTCGCGGCCCAGCGGGTCGGTGCCCAGCGGGTGCGCCCAGGTGGTGAACGGGGCCGTGAGGCGCGCGGCCAGGTCCATGGCCGAGCCACGGTCGGGGAAGATCCAGACCGAGGTCAGCACCAGCGCCAGCATGGCGCCCGTGAGCACCGCGCCGAGGATGAATTCGAGCGAACGCCACTGGAAGGTGCGCGCTTGCGGGGTCGAAGGGACGGAGGCGGATGCGTTCATTTGCTGCGGATGCGGGGGTCGACCAGGCCATAGGCGATGTCGACCAGCAGGTTGGCCGACACGATCATGACCGACAGGAGCGTCACGGTGCCTTGCAGCACGGGGTAGTCGCGGCTGGCAATGGCGTCGAAGGCCAGCGTGCCCAGCCCGGGCCAGTTGAAGACTTTCTCGACCACCACGATGCCGCCGATCAGGTTGCCGAACTGCAGGCCGATGTAGGTGATGAGCGGAATGGCGCAGTTGCGCAGCGCGTGCTTGTAGAGCACCACGCGGTCCTTGAGGCCTTTGCTGCGCGCCACCATGATGTACTGCGCCGACAGCGTCTCGAGCATGGAGGTGCGCACCAGGCGCACGTTGGTCGCCGACAGGATGATGGCCATGGTCAGCGCCGGCATGATGAGGCTCGCCGGCCCGTCCCAGCCCGAGGGCGGCAGCAGCGGGAACGTGATGGACAGCAGCAGCACCAGCATGATGGCCAGCCAGAAGTTCGGAAACGACAGGCCGACCAGCGAGACGATGCGGATGAACTGGTCCACCCCCTTGCCCTGGTGCACCGCGGCCTGGATGCCCAGCGGCACCGACACCGCCACCGACACCAGCAGCGACACCAGCGCCAGCGCCAGCGTGGCGGGCAGCGCGTCGCCGATCAGGCGGCTCACGGGCGTACCGCCCAGGAAGCTGCGGCCGAAGTCGCCGGTGACGGCGCCGCGCACGAACTCCGCGTACTGCACCAGGAAGGGCCGGTCCAGCCCCAGGCCCTGGCGGATATTCTGCAGGTCTTCCTCGGTCACGCTGCCCGCGCCCTGGCTCAGCATGACGGCCGGATCGCCCGACAGGCGCACGGCATATGAGACGAACAGCGACACCACCAGCACTACGAAGATCGCCTGCAGCAGCCGCTTGAAGAGGAATCCGCTCATGGTATCGGTCGTTTCAAGGCAGAGGGCTCAAGCGTTCATTCGACGGTGGCGTCGACGAAGCGGAAGCGCCCGTCGCCCGGCAAGCCGAGGTTCTTGGCGCGCTTGTTCACGCCGTAGACGGTGTTGAGGCTGTAGAGCGGCATCTCCAGCGCCTGGCTGGCGACATAGCGGGCGATCTCCTGCAGCGTGGCCTTGCGCGCGTCCTGGTCCCAGGTGTTGCGCTGGGTGTGCAGCAGGGCGTTGAGCTTGGGATCGTCGTCAAACGGGTTCCAGCGCTGCTTGGTGTAGTACATGGCGTAGGCCGTGTTGTCGTAGTCGAAGGTCCAGCCGCCCCACTGGTTCTGCCACATCTCGCCGGTCTTGCCGCTCGGGATGATGTCGTTGATCAGCACGTTGGTCTCGTAGGGCTTGAGCGACACCGTGATGCCCACGGCACCGAGGTAGCCGGCAACGGCCTGCGCCACTTCGCGGAAGTTGCTGTCGGGGCCGCGGAAGTCGAGCTGAATCTGCGTGCCGGGCTTGACGCCGGCCTTCTGCAGCATGGCCTTGGCCTGCGCGGGGTTGAACGGCAGGGGTTTGAGGTTCGGGTCGTTGCCAAACGACAGCGCGCCCTGGAAGCTGGCGATCGGCTTGGCCTGGCCCAGCAGAATGGTCTTGATGATGGCGTCGCGGTCCACGGCCATGGTCAGTGCCTTGCGCACCTCGGGGTTCTTCATGATGCCGCGCTGGGTGTTGTAGCGCAACGCGAGGGCCACGGGCCCGTCCATGCTGACCACGGACAGCTTGCTGTCCTTGTTGATCGTGCCGATCAGCGCCAGCGGGATCTGGTTGGCCACGTCCACGCGGCCGGCCTGCAACTCGGCCGCCTGCGTGGCGGGCTCGCTGATGAAGCGGTACACGAGTTGGTCCAGCTTGGGCGCGCCGCCCCAATAGGCGTCGTTGCGCTCGAACGAGAGGCTCACCTTGGGCTTGTAGTCCGTGAATTTGAACGGACCGGTGCCCACGGGGTTCATGCCGAAGTACTGGCTGCCCTTTTCCTTGATGTACTTGGGCGGAACGATCATGGCGCCGTAGCCGGCCAGTTTGGTCAGCAACACAGGATCGGGGTTTTTCAGGATGAAATCGACCGTGTTCGCGTTGACCACCACCACCTTGTCGATGGCGTTGTAGTTGGACTGCTGCGGGCCTTTCTTGCCTTCATCGCCCAGCAGGCGGTCGAAGGTGAACTTGACGGCCTCGGCGTCGAAAGGCTCGCCGTTGTGGAATTTCACGTTCTGGCGCAGCGTGAAGCGCAGCTTGGTGTTCTTGTCCAGGAATTCCCACTTGGTGGCCAGGCCGGGCACCAGCTTCATGTCGGGCGTGCGCATGATCAGGCCGTCAAACACCTGGCTGCCCACCGCGCCCCACGCCACCAGGAAAGTGGCGATCGGGTCCCAATTGCCGGGGTCCTGGTGCAGCGCGACGGTGAGCGTTCCGGCCGCATGCGTGGAAGGCGCCGCCAGCGTGGCAAGCACCAGGCTGGTGGTGGCGAAGAAGTTTTTCAGCTTCATGGAGGTCTCCTGGTTGCAAGGACTGGCTCTCGGGGTGCAGAGCCACAAAAAGGGGAATGGGCAGGGTGTCTAGGAAAGCAGGGCCGGCTGCGCGACCCGGTGGCCCGGCGTGGTTTCGACCAGTGTCAGGATCTGCGGCTCCTGGCCCACGCGGCGCACGGGGCTCGGGATCTCGCCCTCGATCAGCCGTGCGTCGATGCTGCGGCCCGGCTCCGCCACGGGCACGGCCGCCAGCAGCCGGCGCGTGTAGGGGTGCTGGGGGTTCTCGAAGATGTCCTGGCGCCGGCCCATCTCGACGATCTGTCCCAGGTACATCACCGCGACGCGGTGGCTGATCTTCTCGACCACCGCCATGTCGTGCGTGATGAACAGGTAGGACAGGCCGCGCTGTGCCTGCAATTCCATCAGCAGGTCGATGATCTGCGCCTGGATGGACACGTCGAGCGCCGACACCGACTCGTCGGCAATCACCAGCTTGGGGTTGCAGGCCAGCGCGCGGGCAATGCAGACACGCTGGCGCTGGCCGCCCGAAAACTCGTGCGGATAGCGGTGCGCATGCGCGGGTTGGAGGCCCACGCACTCGAGCAGCTCGGCAACGCGCCGCTCCAGGTCCTGGGCCCGCGCCAGCAGCCGGTGCGTGACGATGGGCTCGGCAATGCTGAAGCCCACGGTCTTGCGCGGGTCCAGCGAGGCAAACGGGTCCTGGAAGATGTACTGGATGTCCTGGCGCAGCCGCATGCGGCCCGCGGCATCGAGTTGCGCAATGTCCTGCCCGGCAAAGCGGATGGTGCCGCTGGAGGCCGCGACGAGCTGTTGCAGCGTCTTGCCGATGGTGGTCTTGCCGCTGCCCGACTCGCCCACCAGCGCCAGGGTTTCGCCCGGGTAGATCTCGAAGCTGACCTCCTCCACCGCGTGCACGCGGTGGGTAACGCGGCCGAACAGGTTGTGCGCGATGTCGAAGCGGGTGGTGAGCTTGTCGACGGTGAGCAGCGGCGCGCTGGCGTCGGCGGTGTCCTGCACCTGCTCGGTGCCCACTTCGCACAAGGTGTCGCCGTCCAGCACCGTGAGCGGCATGCGCTTCGGAAACGGCTGGCCGCGCAGCGCACCGAGCCGCGGCACGGCTGAGAGCAGTGCGCGGGTGTAGGGGTGCTGGGGCGCGTTGAAGATCTGCGCCACCGGCCCGTGTTCGACCTGGCGGCCGCGCCACATCACCACCACGTCGTCGGCCATTTGTGCGACCACGCCCATGTCGTGGGTGATGAAGACCACGGCCGTGTGCAGGTCGCGCTGCAGCTCGCGGATGATGTTGAGGATCTGCGCCTGGATGGTTACATCCAGGGCCGTCGTGGGCTCGTCGGCAATCAGCAGCGCCGGCTGGCAGGCCAGCGCCATGGCAATCATGGCGCGCTGGCGCATGCCGCCCGAGAGGGCATGCGGATAGGTGTCGAGCAAGCGCTCGGCATCGGGCAGGCGCACCTTCTGCAGCAGGGCGTGGGCGTGTCGGCGCGCCTCCGCCGCGCTCAGGCCCTGGTGCAGGATCAGCGACTCGGCGATCTGGTTGCCAATCGTGAACACCGGGTTCAGCGATGTCATGGGCTCCTGGAAGATCATCGCAATCTCGTTGCCGCGGATCGCGCGCAGGGCGTCGTCGCTGGCCGTGCGCAGGTTTTGGACGCCGCTGCGCGGCGAGTGGAACAGGATCTCGCCTTCCACGATCTCTCCGCCCGAATAGTCGGTCAGGCGCATGATTGCCTGCGAGGTGACCGACTTGCCCGATCCCGACTCGCCCACGATGGCGACCGTGCGGCCTGCATGCACGTCAAAGCTCAGCCCGTCCACAGCGCGAAAGCGCCCGCCAGGCACTTTGAACTCCACCGCCAGCGAGCGCACGGAAAGCAGCGGCGCGCCGCCTGGGGACGCAGGTGTGCTCATGGCATGCACAGCCGTGCAGCCGAGCGGGTGTGCTCACGCAGTTCGCGCAGGCGAGAGGAGGTCTTCCAGGGGGCAGGGCGGTTCATTGAGGTGCGGATGAGGCAATGGCGTTGACGCAGTCTGACTGTACTTCCGAAGGGGTTGAACGAACGTAGTGTTTTCCCCAAACGTCAACAAATTGTCGGTAAATTGCCATCTAATTGGCTGCAATAGGAGCAGAAGTGGCAGGGTTCATGCACGCCGGTGCCGGCGACGCAAATCACCGACAATCCTCTGCATGAACTGGCTCAATGAAGTGAAGTGGGACGCGCAGGGGCTGGTGCCCGTGATCGCTCAGGAAAAAGGCACGAAAGACGTGCTGATGTTCGCCTGGATGGACCGCGAGGCGCTGCAAAAGACGGCCGAGCTGGGGCGCGCCGTGTATTTCAGCCGCTCGCGCCAGCGCTTGTGGTTCAAGGGCGAGGAGTCGGGCCACGTGCAGACCGTGCACGAGATCCGCATCGACTGCGACAACGACGTGGTCTTGCTCCTGGTCACGCAGCAAGGCCACACGCCGGGCATCGCGTGCCATACGGGGCGCCACAGCTGCTTCTTCAGCGTTCTGCGCGACGGCGCTTGGCAGGCCAGCGAACCGGTCTTGAAAGACCCGCAATCCATCTACAAGTGATGCCCATGAGCACTTCTCCACTTTCTGCGACGCACTCGCACGACGCGCTGGCGCGCCTGGCGGCCATCATTGAGAGCCGCAAGGCCGCCAATGGCGGCGACCCCGACAAGAGCTATGTGGCCCGCCTGCTGCACAAGGGGCCCGACGCCTTTTTGAAGAAAATTGGCGAAGAGGCCACCGAAGTGGTCATGGCCGCCAAGGATGTGGACCATGGGGCCGATCCGGGGAAGCTGCTCTACGAAGTTGCCGACCTGTGGTTTCACTCGATGATCGCGCTGGCGCACTATGGCCTGGCCCCCGCCGACGTGATTGCCGAGCTGGAGCGCCGCGAAGGCACCAGCGGCATCGAGGAAAAAGCCTTGCGCAAGGCGGTTGCGCGCGCAGTGCAGGAAGGGGCCAAGCCATGAACGACATCATTGATGTGCAAACGGACGCCCAGAGGGCCGAGGGACTCAAGGCCTGGGGCTGGGTGAGCTACGTGCTGCATCTGGTGGTGGCCGTGGGCGCGGTGCTCCCTTCGGCGCAGCCGAGCGTGGCGCTGCTGCTGATTGCGCTGGTGATCGATCTCGTCAAGCGCGGCGATGCCCAAAGCACCTGGCAGGCCAGCCATTTCTCGTGGCGCATCCGCAGCGTGCTGTGGGCCGGCGTGCTCTACGTCGTCACTGCGCCGTTGTGGCTGCTGTTCTTCCTGCCGGGGTGGATCGCCTGGGGCCTGATCTCGGTCTGGTTCCTCTACCGCATCGTGCGCGGTATGGTGGCCATGAACAAGAACCAGGCGGTCGATGCCTGAGCCCCGCGCCACCCAGCGCCTCAACCTGGCCCTGCAAGGCGGCGGCTCGCATGGCGCGCTGACCTGGGGCGTGCTGGACGCGCTGCTCGAAGACGGTCAGCTGGATTTTGACGGCATCAGCGGCACCAGTGCCGGCGCCATGAACGCGGTGGCCCTGGCCCACGGTTTTGCGCAGGCGGCGCAGCAGCACAAGGACCCCGCAGAAGCGCGCGCGGCCGGCGCGGCGCTGGCGCGCGCCACGCTCACGCGGCTGTGGGAGGGCGTGGGCACCATGGGCAGCCTGATGTGGGGCGCGCCGCTGGCGCAGGTTTTTCCTTCGCTGGCGAACCTGACGCCCTGGCTGGCACCGGCGCAGAGCAACCCGATGAACATCAATCCGCTGCGCAAGCTGCTGGAGCAGGAGGTGGACTTCGATCTGCTGGCGTCCGCCAAGGCTGGGCCCAAGCTGTTTGTCTGCGCGACCAATGTGCGCACCGGGCGCGGCGAGATTTTCTCGGGTGCACACCTGAGCGTCGATGTGGTGATGGCCTCGGCCTGCCTGCCGCTGGTGTTCAAGGCGGTCGAAATCGGGGGCGAACCCTATTGGGACGGAGGCTATTCCGGCAACCCGGCGCTCTACCCCTTGATCTACCAGACCGACTGCAGCGACATCTTGCTGGTGCAGATCAATCCGATCGAGCACTTGAGCGTGCCCAATACCGTGCCCGAAATCATGGAGCGCTTGAACGAAGTCACCTTCAATGCCAGCCTGCTGGCAGAGTTGCGGGCCATCGAATTCGTGCGCCGCCTGCTCGCTGAAGGCAAGCTGGACCCCGGCCGCTACAAGGACGTGCGCATGCACCGCATCGACGGGGGCACGGAGTTGGCGGGTTTTGGTGCGACCAGCAAATCGCGCGCCGACCTGGCCTTTGTGCGCCAGCTGTTCGAACTCGGTCGTGCGGCGGGCCAGAAGTGGCTGCACGCCCACCGCAAAGACCTGGGCGTGCGTGCGACCCTGGATCTCGCCCACCACCATCCCTTCTGATCCTGTAACGGCGGTGTTGCACTGCCGCTTTTTTGTTTGACCATGCACGACCCTGACTGCCTCTTCTGCAAAATCATTGCAGGCCAGATTCCCTCCCGAAAAGTCTATGAAGACGGGGAGATCTTCGCGTTCCATGACATCCATCCGTGGGCGCCGGTGCATTTCCTGATGGTGCCCAAGCTCCACCTGCCGTCCATGGCACAGACCGAGCCCGCACATGCGGGGCTGCTGGGGCGCATGATGGCCCTGGCGCCGCGCCTGGCGCTGGAGCAGGGGTGCAGGCCCTATCCCGAGGGGGGGTTCCGCATCGTGGTAAATACCGGCCTTGAAGGGGGCCAGGAAGTGCACCACCTGCACCTGCACGTCATGGGCGGGCCGCGCCCCTGGTTGCGCGGCTGACGGGCCGCGCCATGGATGTGGCAGGGTGAATACCCTTTGGTCATATCCGCCGTCTAAAATGAACCGCATTCCTTAGGAGATATTTCATGGGCTCGTTTTCCATCTGGCACTGGCTGATCGTGCTGCTGATCGTCGTTATGGTGTTTGGCACCAAGAAGCTCAAGAACATGGGTTCTGATCTGGGCGGCGCCGTCAAAGGTTTCAAGGACGGCATGAAGGACGGCTCGGCCGACGCCACCGCTGCCACGCCCCCCGCGGGCCAGGTCGCCAACCAGGCCGCGACCGACAAGACCACCATCGATGTCGAAGCCAAGCAAAAGAGCTGAGTCGTTGAGCGCGTGCACGCATGATTGATATCGGCCTGTCCAAAATGGCGCTGATCGGCGCGGTGGCACTCATCGTCATCGGGCCCGAGAAGCTGCCGCGCGTGGCGCGCACCGTGGGCACCTTGCTCGGCAAGGCGCAGCGCTATGTGTCCGACGTCAAGGCCGAGGTCAATCGTTCCATGGAGCTCGACGAGCTCAAGAAGATGAAGGACACGGTGGAGGGTGCGGCGCGAGACGTCGAACAGTCCATCCACACCAGCGCCAAAGAATTCGAAAAGGACTGGGCCGAGACCACGCACACGGCCGACGCGTCGGCGTCCGGGTTGGACGATCTGGGCCGTGCGCTGGTGCCGGCCTACCGCCACCCCGGCAAGAACTGGCGCCTCAAGCGCGGCGCGATGCCGCAGTGGTACAAGTCGCGCAACGGTGTTCGCACCAAGGCCCTGTCGGGCGCGGCGCGCGTGGCGCGCTACCGGCCGCAGAAATTCCATTGATGCTGCGGCGCATTGCGCAGCCTGTGCGGGCCTAGGGCCCGCAGCACCTCAACATGTCCGATATTCCATCCCAAGACGACGAGCTGGCCGGCACCGAGCAGCCGTTTGTGCAGCACCTCATGGAGTTGCGCGACCGCCTGGTCAAGGCCTCCATTGCCGTGGGCATTGCCGCCGCGCTGCTGTTCTTCTACCCCGGCCCCGGCGCGCTCTACGACCTGCTGGCGGCGCCGCTGGTGGCGCACCTGCCCAAGGGGGCCACGCTGATCGCCACCTCGGTGATTTCGCCTTTCATGGTGCCCCTCAAGATCCTGCTGATGGCGGCCTTCCTGCTGGCGCTGCCGTTTGTGCTGTGGCAGGTCTGGGCGTTTGTGGCGCCGGGCCTGTATTCGCACGAAAAAAAGCTGGTGATGCCGCTGGTGGTGTCCAGCACCGTGCTGTTCTTCATCGGCGTGTGCTTTTGCTACTTTTTCGTGTTCGGCCAGGTGTTTAGTTTCATCCAGAGCTTTGCGCCCAAGAGCATCACGGCAGCACCTGACATCGAGGCCTACCTCAGCTTTGTGCTGACCATGTTCCTGGCGTTCGGACTGGCGTTCGAGGTGCCCATTGTGGTGGTCGTGCTGGCGCGCATGGGGCTGGTCAGTGTCGAGAAGCTCAAGCACTTTCGCGGCTACTTCATCGTGCTGGCGTTCATCATCGCAGCCATCGTGACGCCGCCCGATGTGGTGTCGCAGCTGGCGCTGGCCATACCCATGTGCCTGTTGTACGAGCTGGGCATCTGGGCGGCACAGATTTTCATCAAGCACACCAAGGCGCCCGAAGACGCGGACCAGCCGGCGTCGTCCTGACGGGTTTTGCATAAAAATGGCTTCCAGCGCCCTATGGGTAAGCGCTGGAAGCTATGTTTTTTATAGCGTCTGGGGCTGCGCTGCCGCAGCCTTGGTCAGCGCTGCAGGAGGGCGCGCGGCGGCTTGGGCCGCAGGCCGGGCGTGACGCCCAGGTTGAGCGTGCGCTCGCCGCGCAGCACCTGGAAGTTGGCTGGCGCGCCCGGTTTGAGCGCAGCCACGGTGCTGAGCAGCGCGGGCACGCTGGTGATGGCTTTGTCGCCGACGCGCAAGATCACGTCGCCAGGGCGCATGCCGGCCTGTGCGCCCGGGCCGCCCTGCAGCACGCCGGTGACGATCACGCCCTCGGTGGCCTTGACGCCAAAGGTTTCGGCCAGTTCGGGCGAGAGTTCGCTGGGCTCCACGCCGATCCAGCCGCGCGTGACCTGACCGTCTTTGACAATGCCGTCGAGCACCATCTTGGCCGTGGACACGGGAATGGCAAAGCCGATGCCCATGCTGCCGCCCGAGCGCGAGTAGATGGCGGTGTTGATGCCCTGCAGGTTGCCGTACACATCGACCAGCGCGCCGCCCGAGTTGCCGGGGTTGATGGCCGCGTCGGTCTGGATGAAATTCTCGAACGTGTTGATGCCCAGCTGGCTGCGGCCCAGGGCGCTGACGATGCCGCTGGTCACCGTCTGGCCCACGCCAAACGGGTTGCCGATGGCCAGCACATGGTCGCCCACGGCCAGCTCGTCCGAGTTGCCCAGCGCGATCACCGGCAGCTTGTCGAGCTCGACCTTCAGGATGGCCAGGTCGGTCTCGGGGTCGGTGCCGATCACGCGGGCGCGGGCGTGACGGCTGTCGGTGAGCGTGACCGCGATCTCGTCGGCACCCTCGACGACGTGGTTGTTGGTCAGGATGTAGCCGTCGGGGCTGATGATCACGCCGCTGCCCAGCCCTGCCTGCGGCTGGTTGTCTTGGTCGCCAAAGAAGAACTGGAACCAAGGGTCGTTGCTGCGCGGGTTGCGCACCGCCGCCTTGCTGGTGTTGATGCTGACCACTGCCGGCGCCGCCTTGCGCGCGGCCACGCTGAAGCTGCCCGGCGCGGGCGGCGCGGCGTTGGACGGCGGTGCCTCAATCAGCGCAATGCCCGCGCCCGACAGCGTAGCGCCGCGCTGCAGCCAGCTGGGCTGGAGCGTGGCGACGACGAAATAGGCGGCAACCAGTACGGTCACGGCCTGTGAAAAGAGGAGCCAAGTGCGCTTCATGATGGTGTTTGGGTCGGAAACAAAGGGCTTCGGGCTGCGCATGCGCATGGCACGCAAGGGCATCGTGGATTGTCGCTGAACGCCCGCATTCCTTGCAAAACCGTGTCTTCTCAGCCTGTTCCTGCGCCCTCAACGGAGTCCCCGGAACGTGCATGGTGTAAACCCTGTGGTGTTGCCGGGACCGTTGCCGACAATGAAATTGCAACGTTAGATTGCATTCAACATTACGGAGACACCAATGACACACAGCAACACACCGCGCCGCCGCAGCCTGCTCAAGGGTGCCGCCGTGGCAGCAGGCGCCATGTCGGCACCCATGGTCGCTACCGCCCAGACCACCACGCTGCGCTTCCAAAGTACCTGGCCGTCCAAGGACATCTTCCACGAATACGCGCAGGATTTCGGCAAGAAGATCAACGACATGGCCGGCGGGCGCCTGAAGATCGAGGTGCTTCCTGCCGGCGCCGTGGTTCCGGCGTTCCAGTTGCTTGAAGCGGTCAACAAGGGCACGCTCGACGGCGGTCACGGTGTGGTGGCCTACCACTACGGGAAAAACGCCGCCCTGGCGCTGTGGGGGTCCGGCCCCGCCTACGGCATGGACCCGAACATGGTGCTCGCCTGGCACAACTACGGCGGCGGCAAGGCGCTGCTTGATGAAATCTACAAGAGCCTGAACATGGACGTCGTGTCCTACCTCTACGGCCCCATGCCCACCCAGCCGCTGGGCTGGTTCAAGAAGCCGGTCGCCAAGTCTTCCGACATGAAGGGCCTGAAGTTCCGCACCGTGGGTCTCGCCGTCGATGTGTTCACCGACATGGGGGTGGCGGTGAATCCACTGCCCGGCGGCGAGATTGTCCCGGCGCTGGACCGTGGCCTGATTGACGCTGCCGAGTTCAACAACGCCTCCAGCGACCGCGTGCTCGGCTTTCCGGACGTGGCCAAGAACTGCATGCTGCAAAGCTTTCACCAGAGCGGCGAGCAGTTCGAAATCCTGTTCAACGGCGCCAAGTACAAGGCGTTGCCGGCGGAACTCAAAGCCATCATCGACTATGGCGTGCAAGCGGCCAGCGCCGACATGAGCTGGAAGGCCATCGAGCGCAACTCGCTGGACTACATCGAGCTGAAAAAGGCCGGTGTGAAGTTCTACAAGACGCCCGATTCGATCCTGCGCGACCAGCTCGCCGCCTGGGACAGGACCATTGAAAAGAAGGCCAAGGAGAACCCGCTGTTCCAGAAAGTGCTCGATTCGCAGAAGGCCTTTGCACAGCGCGCCGGCCAGTGGCAGAACGACTACTCGGTCGACTTCAAGATGGCCTACAACCACTACTTCGGCCGCAACGCACCGGCCAAGAAGAGCTGAGCCGCATTAGGAGGGAAAGGCGCCGGATGTTCGGCGCCTTTTTTTATGTTCGACCAAGGATTTTTGATGCAACGATTTCTTTTGGCTGTGGACAGCTTTTCCACCTGGTTCGGCAAGGCCACGGCCTGGACCGTGGTCGGGCTCACCTTTCTTATCACGGCGGAAGTGTTCTCGCGCTATGTTCTGAACCAACCCCATGCGTGGGTGCTGGATGCACAGATCATGCTGTACGGAACCCTGTTCATGTGTGCAGGCGCGTACACGCTGGCCAAGGGCGGCCATGTGCGCGGCGACGTGCTGTACGGCTTCTTCCGGCCGCGCACGCAGGCCACCCTGGATCTGGCGCTCTATATCGTGTTCTTCCTGCCCGGCATCGTGGCGCTCACCTGGGCTGGATGGACCTACGCCCACGAGTCGCTGGCCATGCGTGAGCAGACCTTCAATGCCGACCCGATCCCGGTCTACCCGTTCAAGTTCGTGATTCCCGTGGCCGGCGCTGTGCTGCTGCTGCAGGGTCTGGTCGAGATCGTGCGTTGCGTCCTGTGCCTGCGCGATGGCGTCTGGCCCGCCCGCGAGGAAGACGTCGAAGAAGTGGACGTCGACAAGCTCAAGGAAATGGTGCACGCCAAAGACGCCAACGTGAACGACGTCGCTAAATACGTACCGCTCGCACAACGCCAGGAGGGTGCGTAATGATGATCCGCAAGGAACTGTGGTTCGGCTTCGGGCTGATGGCAATCATCATCGCCGGGGCCCTGTACATGCTGATCAGCGCCCCGGTGCTCACCAACGGCCACATCGGCCTGCTGATGCTCTCGCTGGTGGTGGTGGCCATCATGCTGGGTTTCCCCACCGCATTCACGCTGATGGGGATGGGGATACTGTTCGCGTTTTTTGCATACCATTCAGGCGGCCAGACGATTGAGGGCGCGATGCACCAGACGCTCGACCTGATGGTGCAGCGCGCTTTCTCGGTGATGGCCAGCGACGTGCTGATCGCCATCCCGTTGTTCGTCTTCATGGGCTATCTGGTCGAGCGCGCCAACCTGATCGAAAAGCTGTTCACCAGCTTGCACCTCATGCTCGCACGCGTCCCCGGCTCGCTCGCCGTCGCGACCCTGGTGACCTGCGCCCTGTTCGCGACCGCCACAGGCATCGTTGGTGCGGTCGTCACGCTGATGGGACTGCTGGCCTTGCCGCCGATGCTGCGCGCCGGCTATGACGTGCGGGTGTCGGCGGGCGTCATCACGGCCGGTGGTTGCCTGGGCATTCTGATCCCGCCTTCGGTGCTGTTGATCGTCTACGGCGCAACGGCGGGCGTCTCGGTGGTCCAGCTGTACGCCGGTGCGTTTTTCCCCGGATTGATGCTGGCCGGCTTGTACATCCTGTATGTCATCCTGGTCGCGAAAATCAAGCCCCGCCTGGCGCCTCCGCTCAGCGCCGAGCAGCGCAAGGTGCCGTTGCCGGCGCAACTGATCGCCGTCGGCGCCACAGGTGCACGCCATGCCGTGCCTGCACTGATCGGCGCGCTGAAGGGCCGGCGCAACACAGAAGTTCCCGCAGCCTACCTGCTTCGCCAGCTGTCCCTCGCGCTGCTGCCCTTGCTGCTTTTCATCGTCATCGCCGCACTCAGCTATCGCACCGCTACCAGCATCGAGCCGCTGCCAGCGAGTTCCGGACTGCAGCAGATCGGCAGCGAGGCGCCGTCCAATGCCGACTATGGCGGCGTACAGGAGCCGCCGGGTGAAAGCGGTGGGCTGGCGGAGCCACCGTCCGAGGGCGGGCTGACTGAGCCACCTTCGGAGGGCGGACTGGCTGAGCCGCCGGCGGAGGGCGGTCAGGCGCAGCCCGGCGATGGCGCTCTGGCGGCAGCCACAGGTGTAGAGCCTGCGGCAACGGCCGCAGCCGCAGCGCCGGCGACCCCCGTCAGCCCGCCTGTGGCAACGACCCAACCGGCATCGGCCAGCTTCTGGATCGGCCTGGCGATGGGTGCCGTCGTGCTGGCCGTCTACTACGCACTGCTCAGTTTCGCGCGGCTCGAAATCTTCAAGATGCTGCTGGCCTCGTTCTTCCCGCTCCTCGCCATGATCTTGACCGTGCTGGGCTCGATCGTCTTTGGCCTGGCGACGCCGACGGAGGCCGCTGCGGTGGGTGCCTTCGGAGGCTTCATCCTTGCGGCGGCCTACCGTCAGCTCAACCTGAGCATGGTGAAAGAGTCGGTCTTTCTCACCGCCAAGACCTCGGCCATGGTGTGCTGGCTCTTTGTCGGTTCTGCCATCTTCTCGGCGGCCTTTGCGCTGCTGGGCGGACAGGCGCTGGTCGAGCAATGGGTGCTTGGGATGAACCTGACCAAGGTCGAGTTTCTGGTGCTGACCCAGGTGATCATCTTCGTGCTGGGCTGGCCACTCGAGTGGACAGAAATCATCGTCATTTTCATGCCGATCTTCATTCCGTTGCTGGACAACTTTGGGGTGGACCCGCTGTTCTTCGGCCTGTTGGTGGCGCTGAACCTGCAGACCGCGTTCCTGAGTCCGCCTGTGGCGATGTCGGCCTTCTACCTCAAAGGCGTGGCGCCCAAGCATGTGACGCTCAACCAGATCTTTGCGGGCATGATGCCGTTCATGGGCATCCAGATCATCGCCATCGTCCTGCTGTACATGTTCCCAGCCATCGGGCTTTGGCTGCCGGAGTTGCTCTACAAGTAATCCGCAGCGGGGGGCGGTGGGAAAGGCGCCATACGACATAGCACAATAGCCACATGCCCATCTCCCGCCCCGAACTTCTGCAGGCGTTCGACAGCCTGCTGCAACCCGAACGCTTCAAGGACTACGGCCCCAACGGCCTGCAGGTCGAAGGCAAGAAGGAGATCGCGCGCATCGCCAGCGGTGTCACCGCCAGCCGCGCGCTGATCGATGCCGCCATCGGCGCGCGCGCCGATGCCCTGTTTGTGCACCACGGCCTGTTCTGGCGCGGTCAGGACGGGCGTGTGACGGGCTGGATGAAGCAGCGCCTGCAGCGGCTGCTGGCGCACGACATCAACCTGTTTGCCTACCACCTGCCGCTCGATGCCCACCCCGAGCTGGGCAACAACGCGCAGCTCGGCAAGCGGCTGGACTGGGTGGCCGATGCGCGCTTTGGCGAACAGGACCTGGGCTGTGTCGCCCGTGCGCGCTACAGCGACGCACAGGCCCTGGCGCAGCATGTGGAGCAGGTGCTGGGGCGGCGTGCCACGCTGGTGTCGCCGGGCGACCAGGCCATCACCCGCGTGGCCTGGTGCACGGGCGGCGCGCAGGGCTATTTCGAGGCGGCCATCGTCGCGGGCGCCGACGCCTTCGTCACCGGCGAAATCTCCGAGCCCCAGGCGCACCTGGCGCGTGAAATGGGCGTGGCCTTCATCGCCGCCGGGCACCATGCAACCGAGCGCTATGGCGCACCGGCCGTCGCCGCGCAGGTGGCGGCGCAGTTCGGGCTCGACCATGTCTTCATTGACATCGACAACCCCGCCTGAAAGCGGCACCGCACCCGCGCCGCGTGCGTTCGGCGCGCAAAGGGATGCTAAGTTTTGTATAGCTACCAGCGCTTGATTGACGGGCGTTTGATGCCGATTTCATCCAAATTTCTCCGCACCCTCCAGCATGACCCCTTTTGCCATCACCCAGGGCGATCCGGCCGGCATCGGCCCCGAGACCATTGCCAAAGCCTTTCGCGACGCGCCCAGCGAGCTGCGTGGTTTTTTTGCCGTCGGCGACCTCGCCACATTGCGCCGCGCTGCGCACTGCATTGCCCGCCCCGGCGCGCCCGAGCTGCCCGTGGCGCTGATCACCGATCCGGCCGAGGCCTGGGCCGTGCCGCCGCGCTGCCTGCCCGTGCTGCAACTGCCCGGGCTGCCGGGGCCGCAACCGTTCGGACAGGTCCGTGCCGAGGCCGGGCGCGCCGCGGCCGACTGCGTGGTCTGGGCGGCGCGCGCGGCACTGCGCGGCGAGATCGCCGGCCTGGTCACGGCGCCACTGCACAAGGAGGCGCTGCACCTGGCGGGCGTGCACTACCCGGGCCACACCGAGCTGCTGCAGGCCGAGGCGGCGGCGCACCGCGGTGTGGCGCTGGCCGACATGCCGGTGCGCATGATGCTGGCCAGCGACGAGCTGCGCACGGTGCTGGTCAGCATCCATGTGTCGCTGCGCGCAGCGCTCGAGGCCGTGACGTGCGAGAACGTGCTGCAGACGCTGCAGATCACGCATGCGGCGCTGCAACGCAGCCTGGGCCGCGCGCCGCGCATCGCCGTGGCGGGGCTGAACCCGCATGCCGGCGAGGGCGGGCTGTTCGGCCGCGAGGAGATCGAGCACATCGCGCCGGCCGTGGCGGCCGCCCGCGCGCAAGGGCTCCATGTCACCGGCCCGCTGGCGCCCGACACGGTGTTCATGCGCGCGCGCCACACCAGCGCCCGGCCGGGCGAATTCGACGTGGTCCTGGCCATGTACCACGACCAGGGCCTGATCCCCGTGAAGTACCTGGGCGTGGACAAGGGCGTGAACGTCACGCTCGGGCTGCCGCTGGTGCGCACCAGCCCCGACCACGGCACGGCGTTCGACATCGCGGGCCAGGGCGTGGCCGATGCGTCCAGCCTGATCGAAGCCGTGCGCATGGCGCGCGAGCTGGCTTGAGCAAGAAAAACGCCCGAAACGCTTGCGCGCCGGGCGTTTCCAGCTACTGAAACAGTAGCCGCATGGGGCTGTTTCAGCGCCGCAGGCTGTCGCGGATTTCGCGCAGCAGCACGATGTCTTCGGACGGCGGCAGGACCACCACCGGCACGGGCGGCGCCTGGCGCTTGAGGCGGTTGACCTGCTTGATCATGAGGAAAATGATGAACGCCAGGATGAGGAAGTTCACCGCCACGGTGATGAAGTTGCCGTAGGCAAAGACCGGAACGCCGGCCTTCCTGAGCGCATCCAGGGTCATGGCCGTGCCCGCTGGCACAGAGCCGAGCACCACGAACAGGTTGGAGAAGTCGAGTTTGCCGAACACCAGGCCCACGACCGGCATGATGAGGTCTGCGACGACCGAGTCCACGATCTTGCCGAAAGCGCCGCCGATGATGACGCCCACCGCCAGGTCGATGACGTTGCCCTTGACCGCGAACTCCCTGAATTCTTGTGCCATTCCCATGGTGTGCCCTTTCGGATGTTGAGGCGTGCAGTATTGCGCAGCCTGTGGGGCTGTCAACGCTGCGCTGTTGCGGCGGCGCCAGTTTTCACTCCGCTACAATTTGAGGTTGATCTCTCCAATATAGCGATGTTCATCGAGGATTCCCATGAGTGAAACTCCAATCGACTCCAGCAAACGGACGTGGCTGATCGCATCCGGCTGTGCGGGTGCGGTGGGCGGCGTGGCAACCGCCGTTCCTTTCGTGAGTACTTTTCAGCCCTCCGAGAAGGCCAAGGCCGCTGGTGCTGCCGTCGAAGTGGACATTTCCGCGCTCAAGCCCGGTGAAAAAGTCACCGTCGAGTGGCGTGGCAAACCGGTATGGATTGTCAAGCGCACGCCCGAGCAGCTGGCCGAGCTGCCCAAGCTTGATGGCCAGTTGGCCGATCCGCAGTCCAAGCGCAACCCGGCTGAATTCACACCCGAGTACGCGCGCAACGAGCACCGCTCGATCAAACCCGAGATCCTGGTGGCCGTGGGCATTTGCCCGCACCTGGGCTGCTCGCCGTCCGATCGGTTTGCGCCTGGCGCGCAGACCTCCCTGCCCGACGACTGGAAGGGCGGCTTCCTGTGCCCCTGCCACGGCTCGACCTTTGACATGGCCGGACGCGTTTTCAAGAACAAACCTTCGCCCGACAACCTCGAAGTGCCGCCGCACATGTACCTGACGGACACGCGTTTGCTCATCGGCGCCGACAAGAAAGCCTGAGGAAATGCACCATGGCTGAATTCAAGGAAATTTCCCCCAACGCCTCGTCCGGCGCCAAGCTGACGAACTGGTTTGAAAACCGCTTCCCGACTGCGTTCGACGCCTACCGCGTCCACATGTCGGAGTACTACGCCCCGAAGAACTTCAACTTCTGGTACATCTTCGGTTCGCTCGCCCTGCTGGTGCTGGTGATCCAGATCGTCACCGGCATCTTCCTGGTGATGCACTACAAGCCCGACGCCGCCAAGGCCTTCGAGTCGGTCGAGTACATCATGCGCGACGTGCCCTGGGGCTGGCTGATCCGCTACATGCACTCCACCGGTGCCTCGGCGTTCTTCATCGTCGTCTACCTGCACATGTTCCGTGGCCTGATCTACGGCAGCTACCGCAAGCCGCGCGAGCTGGTCTGGATCTTCGGTTGCGCCATTTTCCTGGCGCTCATGGCCGAAGCCTTCATGGGTTACCTGCTGCCCTGGGGCCAGATGTCGTACTGGGGCGCCCAGGTGATCGTGAACCTGTTCTCGGCCATTCCTTTCGTCGGCCCCGACCTGGCCCTGCTGATCCGCGGTGACTATGTGGTCGGCGACGCCACGCTCAACCGCTTTTTCAGCTTCCACGTCATCGCCGTGCCGCTGGTGCTGCTGGGCCTGGTGGTGGCGCACTTGCTGGCACTGCACGACGTGGGTTCCAACAACCCCGACGGCATTGAAATCAAGGGCCCCAACGCGCCCAAGGACGCCAAAGGCCATCCGCTCGACGGCATCCCGTTCCACCCCTATTACACGGTGCACGACATCCTGGGTGTGTGCCTGTTCCTGATGGCCTTCACGGCGGTGATCTTCTTCGCTCCCGAGGCTGGCGGCTACTTCCTGGAATACAACAACTTCATCCCGGCCGATCCGCTCAAGACCCCTGCGCACATTGCACCGGTCTGGTATTTCACGCCGTACTACTCGATGCTGCGTGCCATCACGAGCGAAATGATGTACGCGCTGATCGCCTGCGTGCTGCTGGGTGCTGTGCTGGGTGTGGTCAAGGGCAAGTTGCCCGGCTTCCTCAAGGGAGCCATCGTGGCCGCCGCCGTGGTGGTTGTGGCGCTGATGCTGTCGATCGACGCCAAATTCTGGGGCGTGGTGGTCATGGGAGGCGCCGTCGTCATCCTGTTCTTCCTGCCCTGGCTCGACGCCAGCCCGGTCAAGTCGATTCGCTACCGTCCAAGCTGGCACAAGTACCTGTATGGCGTGTTTGTCGTCAATTTCGTCGTGCTGGCCTACCTGGGCGTGCAGCCACCGTCGCCGATTGGCGAGCGCGTCTCGCAGGTCGGAACGCTGTTTTACTTTGGCTTCTTCCTGCTGATGCCGTGGTGGAGCCGCCTGGGCGAGCCCAAGGCAGTGCCTGACCGCGTGACCTTCGCTGCGCATTGAGCTGGAGACGACCAATATGAAAAAACTCATTCTCACGATGATCGCGGCCCTGGGGCTGGCCGCCGGTGCGGTGCATGCAGCCGGTGGTGACACCGTTGCCTGGGACAAGGCGCCCAACAAGACCAACGATCTGGGGGCGCTGCAAAATGGCGCTAAGCTGTTCGTCAACTACTGCGTGGGCTGCCACTCGGCGGCGTTCATGCGCTACAACCGGCTCACCGACATTGGCCTGAATGAGCAGCAGATCAAGGACAACCTGCTGTTCACCACCGAAAAAATCGGTGACACCATGGTGGCGACCATCGACCCCAAGCAGGCCAAGCAGTGGTTCGGCGCGAATCCACCCGACCTCACCGTGATCGCGCGCTCGCGCGCTGGCCACGGCGGCACGGGAGCGGATTACCTCTACACCTTCCTGCGCAGTTTCTACCGCGACGACACCAAGGCGACCGGCTGGAACAATCTGGTGTTCCCCAGCGTGGGCATGCCCCATGCCTTGTGGCAGCTGCAAGGCGAACGCCAGCCGATCTTTGAAGCGCACGACAGCCATGGCCAAACGAGCCAGGTGTTCAAGGGCTGGCAGCAAACCGGCCCCGGCGCGATGACGCCGCTGCAGTACGAGCAGGCCGTCGGTGACCTGGTGGGCTACCTGCAATGGATGGGCGAGCCTGCCCAGAACACCCGTGTGCGCATCGGTGTGTGGGTCTTGATTTTCCTGGGCTTTGCCACCGTGATCGCCTGGAAGCTCAATGCCGCGTACTGGAAAGACGTGAAGTAATTGGGTCCGCTACGCTGCGCCTTCGGGCGCCGCCGGATCTTTTCTAGAGTGGGCGCATTTGCGTTCCACTCTTTTGATTTTTAGGAGTCCCCCGCCATGATGGTGCTTTACTCGGGTACAACCTGCCCCTTTTCCCACCGCTGCCGCTTCGTGCTATTTGAAAAAGGCATGGACTTTGAAATCCGCGATGTCGACTTGTACAACAAGCCCGAAGACATCAATGTGATGAACCCGTACGGCCAGGTGCCCATCCTGGTCGAGCGCGACCTGATCCTGTACGAGTCGAACATCATCAACGAGTACATCGACGAACGCTTTCCGCACCCGCAGCTCATGCCCGGCGATCCGGTGGACCGTGCGCGCGTGCGCCTGTTTCTGCTGAACTTCGAGAAAGAGCTGTTCGTGCACGTGAACATCCTGGAGTCGCGCGCCACCAAGGGCAACGAGAAAGCCCTGGAGAAGGCGCGTGCACACATCCGCGACCGCCTCACGCAGCTGGCCCCGGTGTTTCTCAAGAACAAGTACATGCTGGGCGAGAACTTCTCCATGCTGGACGTCGCGATTGCGCCGCTGCTGTGGCGCCTCGACTACTACGGCATCGACCTCAGCAAGAACGCCGCGCCCCTGCTGAAGTATGCAGAGCGCATCTTCTCGCGTCCGGCCTACATCGAAGCACTGACGCCGTCCGAAAAGGTCATGCGCAAGTAAGCGCCGCTGCCGCCTGCCGCCCACACCCACCACTACCATGAACGCACAGGAATCGACCAGCACACGTCCCTACCTCATCCGGGCTCTGCACGAATGGTGCTCGGACAATGGCTTCACGCCGTACCTGGCCGTGCGCGTGGACGATTCGGTGCAGGTGCCACGGGAGTATGTGAAGGATGGAGAGATCGTTCTCAACGTCGGCATGGACGCCACCAGCGGGCTGCAGCTTGGCAACGATTTCATCGAATTCAAGGCGCGCTTTGGCGGCAAGCCGCGCGACATCATGGTCCCGGTGGGCCGGGTGATCGCCATTTACGCGCGGGAAAATGGCCAGGGCATGGCGTTTCCTCCACCGGTAGACATGCTCTCGGGTGTGGGTGCGGCGCTTGCGCCCGTGCCGAGGGGGCCCGGAGATGCGGCGGCGCCGCAGGAGGAGTCTGTGGTGCAGTTGGTGCCCGCCGAGCCGCCTGCCGACGATGGCAATGAGCCCCCTCCGCGTCCCACCTCGCCCGCGTCTGGGGCCGCACGCCCGGCGCTCAAGCGCGTCAAATAGCATCCCGGAATGGCCTCTGGAGGGGCCTTTTTCGATACTAGAATACAGCTTTCGCCGATTTAGCTCAGTTGGTAGAGCAACCGCCTTGTAAGCGGTAGGTCGTCAGTTCGATCCCGACAATCGGCACCATCTCTTTGCGGTGCATCCACCGTTCATGCCCTGGCGCACGCGCTCTCAGGCTTGGACCTTCAGGCGGATCGCCGTCACATCCCATCCTCGGCTGCGCAAGTGCGCCTGCAGTGCAGGCGACAGTTGGCGCAGCTTGGCGGCTGCGGCATTGCCTTTCACCAACAGGCACCAGGTGCTTCCCTCGATCGGCCCGGCCTGCACGGCATGGCGCAGTGCGGCGGGAATCAGGGCCTCGATGGCGCGCAGCCGGTTGCTGGAGTCGCGTGTCAGGGCCGCGAGCCTGGCCAGCACGGGCGCTTCTTCCGAGGCCTGCTGCAGCGAGACGGCATAGTGGCGGCGGTTCATGGCACGGCGGTGCGCGAGAAGGTAAGCATGGCGCTGATTATCGGTGACGCGCCGCATGCACGGCGGCCGCCTCGGTGCGGGCGGGCCACGTTCCGGGGCCCGCGCCACGGGGTCCGGTAACAGGGCGCATCGGCCGGGTAAAATCTCCAGTCCGGACCCCGCGCTCCCGGCATTGGCAAACTTGCAATACCGGGTGACGGCCCCAACTGAACTCACTTCTTCTTAGGGATTCTGGCCGCTTGGCATGCCTTGGCATGGTGGGCGGACCTGCTCGCATGGCCACCAACTTTCTCACCAAAATTTTCGGCAGCCGCAACGACCGGCTCCTCAAGCAATTCCGCAAGACGGTGGCACGCATCAACGCGATGGAGCCCGAGCTCGAGGGTCTGAGCGATGAGGCCTTGCGTGCGAAGACGCAGGAGTTCAAGGACCGTGTGGCCGGCGGCGAGGCGCTCGACGACTTGCTGCCCGAGGCGTTCGCCGTGGTGCGTGAAGGCTCCAAGCGGATCATGAAGATGCGCCATTTCGATGTGCAGCTGCTGGGGGGCATGGCCCTGCACTACGGCAAGATCGCTGAAATGCGCACCGGCGAGGGCAAGACGCTCACCGCCACGCTGCCGGTGTACCTCAACGCCCTGTCGGGCGAGGGCGTGCATGTGGTGACGGTGAACGACTACCTCGCAGGGCGCGATGCGCAATGGATGGGGCGGCTGTACAACTTCCTCGGCCTTTCGGTGGGCATCAACCTGCCCAACATGCCGCGCGAGGAAAAGCAGGCCGCCTATGGCTCGGACATCACCTACGGCACCAACAACGAGTACGGCTTCGACTACCTGCGCGACAACATGGTGTACGAGTCGCGCGACCGGGTGCAGCGCAAGCTCAACTACGCCATCGTCGACGAGGTGGACTCCATCCTGATCGACGAGGCCCGCACGCCGCTCATCATCAGCGGCCAGGCCGAAGACCACACCGCGATGTACATCGCGATGAACAAGGTGGTTCCGCTGCTGGCGCGCCAGGAGGGCGAAGCCGACCCGCGCACCGGAGAGGGCGTCACCAAACCCGGCGACTTCACGCTGGACGAAAAGACGCACCAGGTGTTCCTGACCGAGCAAGGGCACGAGACCGCCGAGCGCGTGCTCGCCGCACAGGGCCTGATTGCCGAGGGCGCCTCGCTCTACGACCCGGCCAACATCACCTTGATGCACCACTTGTACGCGGCGCTGCGGGCCAACCACCTGTACCACCGCGACCAGCACTACGTCGTGCAGGGCGGAGAGATCGTCATCGTCGACGAATTCACGGGCCGCCTGATGTCGGGCCGGCGCTGGAGCGAAGGCCTGCACCAGGCCGTCGAGGCCAAGGAAGGGGTCGAAATCCAGGCCGAGAACCAGACGCTGGCGTCGATCACGTTCCAGAACTACTTCCGCCTCTACAACAAGCTCGCCGGCATGACCGGAACGGCCGACACCGAGGCCTACGAGTTCCAGGAAATCTATGGTCTGGAGACCATGGTGATCCCGCCCAACCGCCCGAGCCGGCGCGACGACCAGCTCGACCGCGTCTACAAGACCACGCGCGAGAAGTACGAGGCAGCGATCAAGGACATCCGCGAATGCCACGAACGCGGCCAGCCCGTGCTGGTGGGCACGACCTCGATCGAGAACTCCGAAATCATCGACCAGCTGCTCAACACCGAAGGCCTGCCGCACCAGGTGCTCAACGCCAAGCAGCACGCCCGCGAAGCCGACATCGTGGCCCAGGCCGGCCGCGCCGGCATGATCACGATCGCCACCAACATGGCGGGGCGCGGCACCGACATCGTGCTCGGCGGCAACATTGAAAAGGACGTGGCGGCCATCGAAGCCGACGAGGCACTCGACGCGGCGGCCCAACAGGCGCGCATCGCCGAACTGCGCGCCACCTGGACCGTGGACCACGAGAAGATCAAGGCGCTGGGCGGCCTGCGCATCATCGCCACCGAGCGCCACGAGTCGCGCCGCATCGACAACCAGCTGCGCGGCCGTTCGGGCCGCCAGGGCGACCCGGGCTCCTCGCGCTTTTACCTGAGCCTCGACGACTCGCTGATGCGCATCTTCGCGGGCGACCGCGTCAAGGCCATCATGGACCGCCTGAAGATGCCCGATGGCGAAGCCATCGAGGCCGGCATCGTCACGCGCAGCATCGAGTCGGCGCAGCGCAAGGTCGAGGCGCGCAACTTCGACGTGCGCAAGCAGTTGCTCGAATACGACGACGTGGCCAACGACCAGCGCAAGGTCATCTACCAGCAGCGCAACGACATCCTGGACGCGGCCGAGCTGTCCGACGTCATCACCGCCATGCGCGAGGACTGCTTCAACGACCTGGTGCGCCAGCACGTGCCTGCCGAGTCGGTGGAGGAACAGTGGAACCTGCCGGCCCTCGAAAAGGCCCTGGCCGACGAGTGGCAGCTGTCCCTGTCGCTGCAAAGCGAAGTCGAAGGCGCGCAGTCCATCACCGACGACGACATCCTCGAGAAGGTGCTGAAGGCGGCGCACGATGCCTTCGAGGCCAAGGTGCAGCTGGTGGGCCAGGAAAACTTCCTGCAGTTCGAGCGCGTCGTGCTGCTGCAGAGCTTCGACTCCAACTGGCGCGACCACCTGAGCGCGCTCGACTACCTGCGCCAGGGCATCCACCTGCGCGGCTATGCGCAAAAGCAGCCTAAGCAGGAATACAAGCGCGAAGCCTTCGAGCTGTTCCGCCAGCTGATCGACATGGTCAAGAACGAGGTGACCAAGGTCTTGATGACGGTGCAGATCCAGTCGCCCACACAGCTCGACCAGGCGGCCGAGGACATGGGCCAGCGCGCCGAGAACATCGCCAACGTGACCTACAGTGCGCCCACCGAAACCGGCGAGGTCGAGACCACCGTGGACGAGCGCACGCTGCGCGCGCCGCAAGCCGCCATGCCCGGCGTGCGCGTGGGCCGCAACGACCCCTGCCCGTGCGGCAGCGGCAAAAAATACAAGCAGTGCCACGGCAAGCTGGCCTGAAAGCATTCGGAACAACCCCTGACCGGCTGCGCCACTTCCCCCTTCTCTCGGCTTCGCCGGGAAGGGGGGCGACACCAGCGCGGCGGGGTGGCCCCTTGCGGTGTCTGCTGGCACAGGCCGCGCCACTTTCATGGGCTTCTGCCCGTGTGTTGCATTTTTCAAGGACGACGACCCATGCCCGTGAATCTCTCCGCTCCCATCGCATCCGATCTGCACCCCATCGCCGGTGTGCGCATCGGCGTGGCCGAAGCCGGCATCCGCAAGGCGCAGCGCAAAGACCTCACCGTGTTCCTGCTCGACGAAGGCGCTACGGTGGCGGCGGTGTTCACGCAAAACCGCTTTTGTGCCGCGCCGGTGCAGGTGTGCCGTGAGCACCTGGCCGGGGGCGCTGCGGTGCGCGCCATGGTGGTCAACACCGGCAATGCCAACGCCGGCACCGGCGCCGACGGCCTGCAGCGCGCGCGCGCCACCTGCGAGCTGCTGGCCGCGCAGCTGGGCGTGGACGCCGCGCAGGTGCTGCCGTTTTCCACCGGTGTGATCATGGAGCCGCTGCCCGTCGAGCGCATCGCGGCCGGCCTGCCCGCCGCCCTTGCCGACGCGCAGCCTGCGCACTGGGCGCGGGCGGCCGAGGGCATCATGACCACCGACACGCTGCCCAAGGCCTTCAGCGCGCAGATGCAGATCGGCGGCGCGACGGTGTCGGTGACCGGCATCAGCAAGGGCGCCGGCATGATCCGCCCCAACATGGCGACCATGCTCGGCTTCCTGGCCACCGACGCCTGCATCGACCCGGCGCTGATCCAGCCGCTGGCGCGCGAGCTCGCCGACGAGTCGTTCAACCGCATCACCATCGACGGCGACACCTCGACCAACGACTCGTTCGTCGTCGTCGCGACGCAGCGCGCGGCCCATGCCCCCATCACCTCGTGGGACAGCGCCGAAGGCCAGGCCCTGAAGGCCGCGCTGCGCGGCGTGGCGCAGAAGCTCGCGCAGGCCATCGTGCGCGACGGCGAGGGCGCGACCAAGTTCATCACGGTGCGCGTCGAAGGCGGCAAGACGGGCGAGGAGTGCCGCAAGGTGGCCTATGCGATTGCGCACTCGCCGCTGGTCAAGACCGCCTTTTTTGCCAGCGACCCGAACCTGGGCCGCATCCTGGCGGCCGTCGGCTACGCCGGCATCGACGACCTGGAGCAGACCGGCATCGATCTGTACCTCGACGACGTGCATGTCGCCGTGCAGGGCGGACGCAACCCGGCCTACCGCGAGGAAGACGGCCAGCGCGTGATGCAGCAAAGCGAGATCACGGTGCGCGTGGTGCTCGGCCGGGGCAGCGCGTCGGACACCGTCTGGACCTGCGACCTGAGCCACGACTACGTCACCATCAACGCCGACTACCGCTCTTGATTCAATAGCTGTCAGCGCTTATGGGATAAGCGCTTGAGTCCAAAATGACCGATAAATTTGACCATTTGATCGAGCGCGCAGAGCAGCTCATCGCGCGCATCGAGTCGGTGCTGCCGCAGCCCTTGTCGGCGCCCGACTGGACGGCCGCCGTCGCCTGGCGCTACCGCAAGCGCAGCAGCGGCCATGGCACGCTCGAGCCCGTGCGCCACGTCGCGCTCATGCGCCTGCAGGACCTCCAGGAAATCGACGGCCAGAAGGAGAAGATCGAGCGCAACACCCGGCAGTTCGTCGACGGCCGCACGGCCAACAACGTGCTGCTGACCGGGGCGCGCGGCACCGGCAAGTCCTCTCTCATCAAGGCCTGCCTGCATGCCTTCGCGCTCCAGGGCCTGCGCCTGATCGAGGTCGACAAGGCCGACCTGACCGACCTGCCCGACATCGTCGAGGTGGTCTCCGGCCGGCCCGAGAAGTTCATCGTGTTCTGCGACGACCTGAGCTTCGAGGACGGCGAGCCGGGCTACAAGGCGCTCAAGTCCATCCTCGACGGCTCGATCGCCGCCGCTACGCCGAACGTGCTGATCTACGCCACCAGCAACCGGCGCCACCTGCTGCCCGAGTACATGCGCGAGAACCTCAGCTACACGCACACCGACGACGGCGAGGTGCACCCGGGCGAGGGCGTCGAAGAGAAGATTTCGCTCTCGGAGCGCTTTGGCCTGTGGGTGAGCTTCTACCCGTTCAGCCAGGACGAGTACCTCACCATCGTGGCGCAGTGGCTCGCCGCGCTCGGCGTGGACGCCGCTGCCATCGAAGCGGCGCGCCCGCAGGCGCTGGTCTGGGCGCTCGAGCGCGGATCGCGCAGCGGCCGCGTGGCCTACCAGTTCGCGCGCGACTTTGCCGGGCGCCACGGTGGCTGAGCCGGTGGCGGCGCTGCGGCAACACACCGAGGTCGCGGTCGGCATCCTGCTGCGGCCCGACGGCGCGCTGCTGCTCTGCACGCGCCCGCCCGGCAAGGTGTACGCGGGCTACTGGGAGTTTCCGGGCGGCAAGATCGAGGCCGGCGAAAGCGTGGAGCAGGCGCTGCGCCGCGAGCTGATCGAGGAGCTGGGCGTCACCATCGGCCCGGCCGAGGTCTGGAAGGCCACCGAGCACGACTACCCGCATGCGCTGGTGCGCCTGCACTGGTGCAAGGTGTGGCAGTGGACGGGCGCGTTCGAGATGCGCGAGGGCCAGTCCATGGCCTGGCAGCACTGGCCGCTCGAAGTGCGCCCGATCTTGCCCGGGGCTCTGCCGGTGCTGCAGTGGCTGGCGCAGGAGCGGGGCCAGGATTTTGATCCCGCAATGCTATCGATTGAATAGCTGCTAGCGCTTTTTGGCTCAGCGCTAGAGCCCGATTTCACTGAAATCAGTGCTGCTGGCGCGGGTCGCCGTGCGGGGCGTCGTCGGGCGGCGCTTCGGTGGGCATGCGAAAGCTCTCCGAAGCCCAGGCACCCAGGTCGATCTGCTTGCAGCGCTCGCTGCAGAACGGCCGCCAGGGGTTCTGCGGGCCGTACAGGCTGGGCCCGCCGCAGCTGGGGCAGACGACCGTCTTGGGCGCGGCCGGTGGCGCAGGAGGGGTGTGATCGTGGCTCATGGTGCGAAGAGGGTCAGGCGCACAGGGTCAACTCGAACGTCGCGTCGTCGGTGCACGGCAGCAGGTGGCCGTCGTCCTGGGCGCGCATCAGGCGCACCGAGACGATGAGGCGGTTGCCGCTGATCTCGGGGACCAGGCCCAGCGCTGGGTCAATGCGTAGGCGCAACAACTGGAAGGTGCGGCCCGCAGGCAGGTTCTGCTGGAACTGGCCGCGCTCGGCCGCCACTTTCTGCGGAACGCCGGAGTCGCGCAGCAGCTTGAGCAGCACATAGATGGATTCGGCCAGCGGCGCCAGCGTCGACGCCCAGCCTTCGAGCGCCTGCTGGCGCGTGGCGGCTTCGCCGTGCTGCCATGAGTAGTAGCCCGGCAGGTCGAAGCCGCAGGTGCCGCCTGGAATGCCCATGCGGCTGCGGATGCTCATCAGCCAGTCGTTTTCCGTCAGCGCCTGGCCGGCCTTGCCGGCCTGCGCGTTGAGGCCCTGGAAGCAGCGGTCGAGCTGGGTGAAGATGGCCTCGAGTGCCGCCTCGGAGATCGAGGGGTTGCCACGGTAGGCTTCGAGCGCATGCTTCTGTCTCTCGATGTCCTTGAGCACATCGGTCTTGAGGTCTGCGCGCGCCGCCACGTCCATGATCTCGAAGATCGTGTTCAAGGCAAAGTGGTGGTCGAGCGCATGGCTGCGCCCGATGAGTTCACCGAGACGGCGGAACAGCTGTTCCAGCCGCAGGTAGGTTCGGATGCGTTCGTTGAAAGGGTATTCGTACAGAATCACGCTGCCGGGTTCCTGGTGGGGGAGCGGTGGACAAGGGACCGACCCCGAGGGTCTGCAATGGGTGTCAGAAACGTATTTCCATCATAGCCCGAACCGCAGGGCCAGCGCGTGCACCTGGCTGCGCAGTGCGTCGAGGGTCAGGCCGTCGTTGTAGATCACGGCGTCGGCCACGGCGCGGCGCGCGCTGCGGCTGGCCTGGGCGGCAATGATCGCCTCGACCGCGCCCGGTGCGAGCGCGCTGCGGGCCACGACGCGATCGATCTGCGTCTGCACCCGGCAGTCCACCACCGCCACCGCGTCCAGCTGGCGGCGCCAGCGCCCCGACTCCACGAGCAGCGGGATGTCGAACACCAGCAGGCGCTGGCCGGCCGCGGCGGCGGCGCTGGCGTGCTCTTCGGTCAGCCGCGCCACCCAGGGGTGGACGATGGCTTCGAGCCGCAGGCGCGCGGTGGGCTCGGAAAACGCCAGGGCCCGCATGCGCATCCGGTCCAGCGCACCCGTGGCGTCCACATAGGCCGGACCGAAAGCCGCAGCGATGGCTTCCATGGCAGCCCCGCCCGGGCCGGTGACGCTGCGTGCCATGGCGTCCGCGTCCAGCAGGGTGGCACCGCGCTCGGCCAGCATGTTCCCTACGGTGCTCTTGCCGCTGCCGATGCCGCCGGTCAGGCCCAGGCGGATCGGCGTGCCTGCGCCCGTTGTCACAGGCCCAGAGCCCCCAGAAGCGCAGACAGCACCCGCTGCGGGCCCCACACCATGGCGATCAGCCCCGCACCCACCAGGAAGGGGCCGAAAGGCACATAGCCGCCTTCACGCAGGCCGCTGGCCATTTTCATGGCGATGCCCACCAGCGCGCCGACCACGGACGCCATCAGGATCAGCGGCACCAGGGCCTGCCACCCGAACCAGGCACCGAGTGCGGCAAACAGCTTGAAGTCCCCATAGCCCATGCCTTCTTTGCCCGTTGCCAGCTTGAAGGCCCAGTACACCAGCCACAGCGAAAGGTAGCCAGCGGCTGCACCCCACACCGCATCCACCAGCGGCACCATGCCCCAGCCCAGCGCAGAGGCCAGCAGGCCCGCCCACAGCAAGGGCAGGGTGAGGTTGTCGGGCAGCAAGGTGGTGTCCCAGTCGATGAAGGCCAGCGCCACCAGTGCAGCCGAGAACCCGCACCAGGCCAGCCCCGCAGGCGTTGCGCCCCAGTGCTGCACACAAAAGAAGAACAGCGCCGCTGTGGCCAGCTCGACAAGGGGATATCGGGCACTGATGCGCGTTGCGCAGGCCGAGCAGCGCCCGCGCAAGGCCAGGTAGCTGACGACCGGAATGTTTTCATACCAGCGCAACTGGTGGCCGCAGGCCTGGCAGCGCGAGCGCGGCTGGCTGAGGTTGAAGACCGGCGCCGCTGGCTGTACGGTCTGCACCGCGGTGGCCGAGGCCGCGTACTCGGCGCAGTCGGCCGCCCATTGCTGCTCCAGCATCTTGGGCAGGCGGTAAATCACAACGTTCAGAAAACTGCCGACAAGCAGCCCCACCACGCCGGCCAGTGCGGCGTCCCACCACGGATCCAGAACCATCAGACGACCTGCCCCAGCTTGAAGATCGGCAGGTACATCGACACCACGATGCCACCGATCAAGGAGCCTAGGAAGACGATGATGATGGGCTCCATCAGGCTCGAGAGACCGGCCACCATCTCATCGACCTCGGCTTCGTAAAAATCGGCGGCCTTGCCCAGCATGTGGTCGATGGAGCCTGATTCTTCGCCAATGGCGCACATCTGTAGCACCATTGAAGGGAAGACATTGGCGTTGCCCATGGCGGCCGTCAGGCTGGTGCCGGTGGAGACTTCCTGCTGGATCTTCTCCGTCGCCAAGGCATAAACCGAGTTGCCTGCGGCGCCGCCGACGGAATCCAGCGCTTCGACCAACGGCACGCCTGCGGCGAACATGGTCGAGAGGGTGCGCGTCCACCGTGCCACGGCCGATTTTTCGATCAACACCCCAAAGACCGGAATGCGCAGCATCAGCCGGTCCATGAACATCTGCACTTTTTCGCTGCGGCGCCAGGCCTGCATGAAGAAGTAGAAGCTTCCGCCGAGCACGCCGAAAATCAGCCACCACCACTGCACGAACACTTCGCTGATGGCCATCACGAACAGCGTCGGGGCGGGCAGGTCGGCGCCGAAGGAGGTGAAAACCTCTTTGAAGGCCGGAATCACGAAAATCATGATCACCGTGACCACCACAAAGGCCACGATCACCACCGAAATGGGGTACATCAAGGCCGATTTGATCTTGGACTTGATCGCCTCGGTCTTCTCCATGTAGAGCGCCAGGCGGTCCAGCAGCGCCTCGAGAATGCCGGCGGCCTCACCCGCTTCGACCAAGTTGCAATACAGGCTGTCGAAATACATCGGGTACTTGCGAAAAGCGCTATTGAGCGAGGTGCCGGTTTCCACATCCGCCCGCACCTCGTTGAGCAGCTTGCCGACGCTGGGGTTGGTGTTGCCTCGCCCGACGATGTCGAAAGCCTGCAGCAGCGGAACGCCGGCCTTCATCATGGTGGCCATCTGGCGCGTGAACAGTGCGATGTCTTTGGGCTTGATCTTTTTGCCCGCGCGCATGCGGCGCTTCTTGATCTTGGTGGGGAAGACGCCCTGTCGGCGCAGCGTGGCCTGCACCTGGTTTTCCCCAGACGCGCGCACCTCGCCGCGCACGATCTTGCCGTGGCGGTCTTTCCCCTCCCATTCGAAGACAAAGTCCTTGATGCCCTGTGCTGCTGCCGTTGCCATCGCGTCCCCTCAATGCCGGTGTTTTATTCGTTGGTCACGGCCAGCACTTCCTCGAGGGAAGTGAGGCCGAGCTTGGCCTTGTGCAAACCTGCCGCACGCAAAGAGCGCACGCCTTCCCTTTTTGCCTGCTCGGCAATTTCCAGCGCGCTGCCATCGCGCAAGATGATGCGCTGGAGCTCTTCGGTGATGGGCATGACCTGGTAAATACCGAGCCGCCCCTTGTAGCCGTTGTTGCAGGCAGAGCAGCCCACGGGCTTGTAAGGCACCCAGGAGCCGTCGATTTCGTCGTCCGCATACCCCGCATCGAGCAGGGCTTGGTGGGGAATGTCGGCCGGCGCCTTGCACTGCGGGCACAACCGCCGTGCAAGGCGCTGGGCGGTGATCAGGATCACGCTGGAGGCGATGTTGAACGGGGCGATGCCCATGTTGCGCATGCGCGTGAGCGTGGTGGGCGCATCGTTGGTATGCAAGGTCGACAGCACCAGGTGCCCGGTCTGTGCGGCCTTGATCGAGATGTCGGCGGTTTCCAGGTCGCGGATTTCGCCCACCATGATGATGTCCGGGTCCTGGCGCAGAAAGGACTTGAGCGCGGCGGCAAAGGTCAAGCCCGCTTTTTCGTTGACATTGACCTGGTTCACGCCGGGCAGGTTGATTTCCGAAGGGTCTTCCGCCGTGGCGATGTTCACACCGGGCTTGTTCAGCAGGTTCAGGCAGGTGTAGAGCGACACCGTCTTGCCCGAGCCCGTGGGTCCGGTGACCAGGATCATTCCATAGGGCCGCGCAATGGCCTTGAGCAGGCGCTCTTTTTCTTCGGGCTCGTAGCCCAGCGCATCAATGCCCATCTTGGCGCTGCTCGGGTCCAGGATACGGATCACGATTTTTTCACCAAAAAGGGTGGGCAGAGTGCTGACGCGAAAGTCGATGACCCGGTTCGGACCGACTTTGAGCTTCATGCGCCCATCCTGCGGGACGCGTTTCTCGGAAATGTCCAGGCGCGAGATCACCTTGATGCGCGATGCGAGCTTGTCCTTGATGGCCACGGGGGGAGAAGCGATCTCCCGCAGTTCGCCGTCGATGCGAAAGCGAACCCGATAGTGGTGCTCATAAGGCTCGAAGTGCAGGTCGGACGCGCGCATGTTGAAAGCGTCGAGCAGCATCTTGTGCAGAAACTTGACGATCGGAGCATCTTCGACCTCGCTGGCGCCGGTGTCCGCAGTGTCCGCGGCATCTTCTACGGGCACGTCATCGAACTCGAAATCGCCGCTGCTGGTGAACGTGTCCAGCGACTCGCCGACTGTCTTGGACGAGGCTTCCACGAGCTTCGTCAGCTTGTCGTACTCGGCGATCACCCAGTCCACGCCCATCTGCGTGGTGAACTTGATTTTTTCTGCCGCCTCGTGGTCCGTTGGGTCTGCCGTGGCGACGGTGAGGCGGCTGTTGCGCTTGCTGAGCACCACCACCCGGTAGGCTAAGCAGATCTTGCTGTCGAGCAGATCGTGCGGCAGGCGTACAGGGTCAATGGCATCGAGGTCCAGCAGCGGTGCGCCGAACACAGAGGACACCGTGTGGGCCAGGTCTGCCGACGAAATCGCCCCGGAGCCGGTGAGCTCGGCAATGAAACTGGTGCGGCTGGTCTGCGATTTGCGGACAAGCTCTTCGGCCGACTTCTGCGTGAGCTTGGCCACCGAAATGAGCGCGCGGGCCAAACCGGGGAGCGCAACCGTTGCAGAGTCTTTTTGGGTGGTATCGACGGCGGCCATTGAACCGAGAATGTAGAGGACGGTAAATGAGCCATCCTATCATTGCCATCTGGTTTCAAGCTGTAACCCGCAACACGCGCCACAGTGTGGTCAATGGGGTAACAGCAGGAATCTGGTCGGGGTGAGAGGATTCGAAAAGCCCAACATCCTCTTGTTTCCCAAGGGGAAATGCACTGCGTCAGAAGCGCCGAGAACTCCGGGTTGACACAAAGAGAGCAGTTTAACGCAGCCTTCGTGAGGGACGCACGTCTAGTCGCCGACGGCCGCGGGGCAACTCGTGGGCTTAGAAGCCCTAGTCCACGAGCCTTTCGGCTTGCCGATGTGCCCCATAGGAAAAAACGTATTTGTGAACCTATCAGCAGAGCACGTGAAGTTCACGCGCTGGGCTGGGAAGGGCCTGAAGGCCGGGGCTATCCCAAGGTCAAGAAGTGTGCGAGTCCGGAGGGCATGCGCCTGCGCCAACGGAGGGCATCGCGTCCGCAATGCCTTACGCGGTCGCAGGCTCTGCACTATCCGCTTTCTTCGCCTTTCCCTTGTCAGCTTCTGCGAGGCTCAGAATCGGATCACCTTCGAGTTTCAAGAACTGCATTCCGGTGGCGGCGCCCTGAATGCGTTCATGCATTTGTTGGGCCTTCTCATCGACGGCGACCTCTTCGTCAGGGGCCTCCGGCTCTTCCATACGGACTTCTATGTTGAATCCACGATCAATGCGATTCGCTATCTTTTTAAGCGAGTACTTGATCTCAACAGCCAGTTCATTCGTTCTGTGTCCGTCCCCCTTCTTTTCAAATTCGGTCAGAAGGTCCTTAACTAGTACGTCGATACCCTTGTCCATGATCTTGTTTGCATGGTCTTCAACGCCCTTCACGTCCTTTTTGTCGAGCCCCTGCTTAAAGAGCTCACCCTGCAGCTTGCGAATCTCCAATAGTTGCCTATACAGAGCCACAATTCTCTCCACAGCGACGGCCACGGCGGCTCCGACAGCAGGCACCGACTCAAGGAAGATCGACAAGTCGCTCGATGAGATTGTGCGAATCGCGAAACTCGGCCGTTCACCCGTGGCAAGCTCAGAAAAAGTCCCGAAGATGCGGTTGAGTTCTTCAAGTTCATCCGCGAACTTGTCCAAGCGATTGCTCACGAAGTTGCGCGGAACCAATACGCCAATCTCGCATTCCCCTGGCTCTAGGTCTTCTTGACCCACCTGGAGATGGCGCAAGGCAGCGAGCAATTGGTCAACGTGCGTGGACAGAGCCTGAAGCTCAGCAAACAACTGTTGAACTGCTGATGAGGCAACCGTTGGTGTAAGTTGATTTTCGGCAATCGCTGCTTGGACGCGAGCCAACAGACTTACACCTAGCAGTTCGCTCATAGCTGTCTCGTCAAGAACCTGACGCCACGTCGGACTAAAAGTATTCACCTGAGCGTTCGTGAGGGCGCTTTCTAATGCATGTAGCGACGTGCTCACTTGCCTCTGGTACTCAGCTTGTCCTGGCTGGCTGGAGAGGTTGCTTAAGGCGGTGGAGAGTTGCTGTAGGTGGCTCAGTGCAGAAGACTCTGCAAGGTCTACTTTCACGGCTGCGGCAATGGCATGTAAGCGCTCTGCGTTCAAGTGGTTCTCCTTATTGTTTCGATCCCTCCATCCGCGATCTCCTCCGTCACGCGTGGCGGGGTGATGGTAACAAGTCGTTCGCACAAAAAAACAGCTGCCTGAAAGTGCGCACTCCTTTCGACATTGCGATGGGCTTTCGCTCGCACTTCAGGCTGCCTAAAGCCTCCTCCTCTTCCGTGCCATAGGTCTAGAGAGGGGTCTGGGGCTGTTCAAAATCGAGCGATTAAGGACAGGTCTGGTAGGCATGTTCAAAAAATAGCTTGATGGTATTTGGGACAGGCTCCACAATTCGTACATCGTTTACGTACAGGAAGCCATCCATGTCTCGTGTCTTCGCCTATTGCCGCGTCTCCACTGCTGACCAGACCCCCGATAACCAAGCCCGGGAGATCGCTGCAGCAGGTTTCAGCGTCCAGGCGTCCCGGCTGGTCTCAGAGACCATCAGCGGCTCTGTGATGGCATCGGAGCGGCCGGCCTTCGCCAAGCTGCTGGACAAGCTGGAGTCCGGGGACGTCCTGGTCGTCACCAAGCTGGACCGCCTGGGTCGCAACGCCATGGATGTCCGGTCGACCGTGGAGGCCCTCGATGGCCTGGGTGTGCGGGTGCACTGCCTTGCCCTCGGCGGTGTGGACCTCACCAGTGCCGCAGGGAAGATGACGATGGGGGTGATCGCGGCAGTCGCTGAATTCGAGCGGGACTTGCTGGTCGAGCGTACCCAGTCCGGCCTTGCCAGGGCGAAAGCAGAGGGCAAGGTGCTGGGGCGCCCCTCGGCTCTCTCGCAGGTCCAGGTGCAGGAGGTGGGACAGCGGCTTGCGGCAGGCGAGGCCATCGCGGCCATTGCCCGGGCGATGGGAACCAGCCGTCAGACCATCATGCGAGCGCGGGACACCTTGGGCGGCTGAAGCGTGCAAGGATCTCCAGGGCCAACGAGCGCTGGCCTTTCGACGGTCGCTCGCCCAAACAGGCCCCCCGTGGACCCCACCCCTACGGGGGAAAGCTACAGTGCGGGCGGGGCACAGCAGGGGTTACGGATTTCCCGGAGATTTTCAAGGCGGCCCAGGCCCCAAGACGGCGCAAAGGGGCTCGGAAGGCCCGCAAAGCCAGGCAATAGTGGGGCTCCTCGGGGCCTCTCTGCGCCTCCTAAGGCGTTTGCGCGACTCTGTGAGTCAGAGTGAGACCCAGCCGGGACGCGTGCAGGTAGATGCATCAAATATTGGAGGCAGCTTCGCCCAGTTCACTCAGCATTTATTGCAACGTCATTCGTAACGTGGTGCTGACCGACCCAAACCGGCCAGGAGCTAACGTCCGGGCCACGCCATCGAGCGGCTAAAAGACTGATCTGAGTCATTCATGCCAAGCAGTGCAGGCTACCGCTGCAATTGTCGCCCGACTCGCGGTGGGCTGAGTTTCAGCACCGTGCACTCGAGACCATGCGTTTTGCGATTTAGCTCAACGCAATCCGCTCGGAGGTCTGTATGGACACCACCGGCATGGCCAACCGAAGACTCTCGCGATACTGCTCCGCTGGGGCAGCATGGACCACTTCCACTACGGCGTCGTAGTTCGCCCGAATCAAGGCCTCGATCTCCTTGAGGTCGGCACGGAAGAATTCCTTGCGCCCATTGACCTTGTTGAGCCTGCCGGCCGCGAAATGTGAATGCAGCTTGGCCTCCAGCGCGGGGGCGTTGTCAGAAAACACCAAGGCGTGCACATCGAACCGGAAGGGCACCGAGGCGTCCCCCAACTCATCCACTCGGTCCATCGGCTCAAGCCTTCGCGTCATGCCAAGCTTGTATATGCCCTCCCCAAACGCGCCGATGTTGGAAATCACGTAGACGTAGCCAGCCCGGGCGTTCTGCTCGCGGTAGTCGAGCAGCCTTTCCTCTTCATCGAGCTTGCAGTTCTGGCGGGAAAGCTCTTCGATTCGGGTCTGCAGGTCGTCACGCTCCTGCTGGTCATTTGCCGCACCGAGCCGCAATTGCAGTTTCTGGATGGCGCTCGCGAAGTGCCGGCGCTCTTTCTCAATCTTGGCGCGAGCCTCCCGGATTTCCTTTTCAAGTTTTTCTTGCTCGCGTTGGTCTTCCCTTGCCTGCCGGGCGGCCTCTTTTTCCTCCTGTCGCTTCATCTGGTATTCGTGTGCCAAATACAGTTCCTGCAGCTTGCGCTCCAAGACCACGTCTTTCCACACAGCATCAGTGGCATTCAACAGCTTGTTGCAGGTCTCGAACGAACGTCGAATGCGCTCTTCCATTTTCTCCATATTGCTGAACTTGACGTTATCAATGCAATACTCGCTCTCGCTGTTGAATGACCTCAGCGCCAGTTTCAAAGCATCCTTGCGCAATTTCTTCCACTGCGCCTTGGTGAGTTCGACTGCATAGTTGTCCCATGCATCCACCTCCGCACTCAACCCTCTGGCCGTTCGCTTCTGGTCTTCTCGAATCTCATCAAGTCGATTTTTGTAGTCAATGCTGTTCGTGAATTGATACTTGGGCACATACAGCGCAAACGACTCCAACTCAACGGTGTCCTCTGCACCCAGAATCTGCTGCTGGAGCGCCTGCAGCTGGTGACGTGCTGCTTCCAGATCACTCTGTGTCGTAGCGACCTGGGCCTGAACACTGGTCAACTGGGATTGTTGGGCGCGAATCTGTTCTTGAACCGCGAGAAGATCCAACAACCCGAGCTCCCTGGCCTTGGCTTCCAGATCGTCGTATTTGTCCTGCAGAGCCCGCATGTCGGCTTGAGATTGCTGCCGGTGAGCCTGCAATTCGGCTTCCAGCCGAGCCGCATTCGCCTTGTACTCAGGACCCTTCAAATAGTCGCCTAAAGACATTACTCACACCCTCCCCATAATCGTTTGTAATTTTTCCAGTCCATCCAATGTTATCGAGAGTGATGGACTGCTCACACAGCCAGGCTTCGCGCTTGGGGAAGCGGTAGCAGGGATCGACCATCTCCGAACGGAGAACCATGGGAGATTAAATAAAGGCTTTCTCAGGACAGGCCAAGAGGTATGGCAACGACCAAGATCACGGCAGCCAGAGAGGCGCCATATCCTGAGTCGCCCTGGTTCTTATTCTTGAGGTACTCCTCACTAGGTCGACGCTGCCAATGCTCCAGGCCGCTGAAGGTCTTCAGGTCGCCGCAGCGGTGTCCTGAGGACACGACAGAGCCACCAGCGCTCTCCACCCCTTTATATTGTTAAGTTAATTGCTAAGTCATTGTCACGATTGAGCTTTGTGCTTTTTCACACCCCATCGCTGATGTTGTCAGGAACCGCGAAGTCCTCCCAGTCTTCGGCCTCTACCGGCGCAGTGCCTGGGGGGCTATTGACGGCCAGGGGCTCTAGGACGCCACTGGCAACCCGGGCCGCTCGCGTGTAGGCCTCGGCAGTGGACTTCGCACAGGACAGCACTGCAGCGACCCCAGCGGTCGTGATGGTGTCCAGGGAGCGCAGGACATGGAACAGGCGATTGATGCTCAGGCCTCGCCCGGTGTCGCCCTGGGTACGCAGATTCACCGCGCCCGCCAGCGCGTCCTCTGCCCTCGGGTTGGTGGCGCTGAAGTCCCAGCGGTCCCAGTAGCTGCGCAGCCATGCGCGAACGGCGCGGTTGTCGTGTGTCTTGGCGGGGCGGCCTCTGCGGCTGGGGTGCCCAGGCTGGGTCAGGTGCGCAGGGCTGGTCTGTTTGGCGGTAGTGGTCATGATGGGCAGGCGAAAAGAAACCCGCCGAGCTTTCGCAGGGCGGGTCGGGGAGCGCCACAAAGGCGCAGAGAATCAGAGAGCGGGGGCGGGGTAGGCGCGAGCGAAATATCAGGTCGTACAGACGCGACCCGTTCACGAACACCCGAGGCTTGCTCCGCAAACCTACGTTGAACGTACGGTAGCTTCGACGCTTTCGGACACTGCGCAGGCAGCGTTCTGGAATTCAAGGACCGTTGAGGCGTCCTTAGCTATAAACCCGCGCCCGCCGTGATCTCGATGGTGGGGAGGTGAAGGGCAGGCAAAAGAACCCCGCCGAGCTTTCGCAGGGCGGGTCAGTGGCGCCACAACGGCGCAGCGAATCATGGGGCCCGGATGCGGTCGTCACTTTGTGGCGGTTTATTCGTATGAGAGCATCCGGCGGTAATCCCAGGCGCCTGTAGGCATGCCGGCCTCTATAGCCTGCTCCAGGGCGCACCCCTCGAATACCGGGGACCTATCAGCTGCGAGGACCGTAAGCCCTTTGGGGACTCCGGGGCCTGCCAGGATCGAATTTCGGCACACTTGTCGTAGCGCAAGTTGCCTGCTTGAGGGGCTTTCATCAGGCCCGTGGAGAACGAGGCCACGCCCAGCCCAGCCTCTCGACCACTTCAGAGAGAACGCGCACACCGACCGTCCCCGTGTACACCCGGCGTCCGGTGCTTCCTGTGGCGGCGTGCCCGGTCAACTGGTCCCCCAGGTCTGGACTCACCCCGAGCTCTGCCAGCCGAGTACGGACGGAGTGCCTGAAGCGATGGGAGCCATTGAGAGCGCCAGAGGGCAGCCCAACACCTGCTCGGAACTTGAGGAACCACTTGGTGGCGAGGTCGGCCGGGGAGGTCTTTGGACGCCTGTGGAAGCTCGCTAGCAGCACAGCCTCGCCTTGCTCCTTGCGGGCCGCGACATGGGCGAGTAGCAGGGGACATAGGGTCCGGGCCACCGGGAGCCATCTGGTGCTCTCGCTCGTTTTGACGGTGCCGGCCTCGGCGGTGACATGCAGGCACAGAACGCCATCGCGGCTTTGCACGTCCTCGACCCGTAGCTGTGCAATCTCGCCGGCTCTAGCGCCACTCCACAGCAGTAGCGAAAGCCATAGGCGGGCGTCCGCCGGATCAACCTCATATGGCTGGGGGCCTGGGTTGTCGCTGAATAGCGGGGCCAAGAAGATAGTCGAAAGCTCCTCTGTCGTCCAAGGGTGACGGCGTTCGGCATCCTCGACCTTAAAGCTCAGGTCCAGTGGATTGCGGTCGATCTTGCCGACCTTGGCCGCTATGTTCATCAGTGCATTGATGGCCGCTGCATGGTTGGCAGCTGTGCTGCTACCAAAGGGCCGGGCAGGGTCCAGTAGGAAGGCCACAAAGGCCGCTCCAGTGGCCCGGGAGACCTTCGCTAAGGGCATCCTACCTACAGACTCCTCCCAGAGGTCCAGGGCCTTGCTGGTGCGTTGCTGGGCATTCTGCTTGGCCTTGGTCCGAACGATCCAATCCGGCATGACATCGCGCAGGGTGTCGCTGGGGGGCTCTGCAGAAGTTGGGACCTTGGCGACCACTGGGGCGACAGGTAGCGCCGGAGTGTCATGGGGCTCGCCCTGGCCTCGCTCTAGGGCTTGGAGGTGCGCACGTACCTCGGCACGTCCAATCCGCACTAACGCCATTCGGGCCATGCTGTCTGTCCAGTCGATGCGGACTCCCAACGGCTTCAAGGCGGTCTCAGCGGCTTGCTGGACGCGCTCAAGGCGCCCTGCTGCGAGGTCTGCTCTGGCTTCGCTCAGGGCGTGCTGCTGCAATCGGTCCCACTTCGCAGGGTTGTTCCCAGTCAATAAAGGTTCGGGGTTGCCGGCTGTGAGGAAGCGCTTACCCGGTGTCAATGCCTCGATGGCTCCGGGGGTGAACCGCACATAGTCATCGAACACCAGAGGGAGCCACCGGGCCTGTGCCACTAGGTAGGCCTCAATCTCTGATGTAAGAGGAACGACCGGGGGCGCTCGTCGCACAGCCTCTGCAGCCCTTTGCTGGTCGAAAGTCTCCCGGTACTTCGCCAGGAGGGCATAGGTCTTTGTGACGGCCTCGGAACGGTCACGGGTCCGCAAGCTGGCGCGGTACGCGTCGATGCTGGGGTAGAGATGGAGAAGGTCGGCAGGAACGCCAATGCGAAGCTGCCAGACGCCATCACGTTGGCGTAATCCAGGGGGGAGGGACAAATCAAACTCCGACGGTGCGGAGTTTCGATGCATTGACACAGTACGTTGACCCATGGCTCAACTGTAAGTCATTGCCGCGCCTTGTATTTGGCGGTTTCCCTCTGGGGGATATGGCAAAAACTTGGTCGGGGTGAGAGGATTCGAACCTCCGGCCTCTACGTCCCGAACGTAGCGCTCTACCAGGCTAAGCTACACCCCGATGGCTTTTTGCGCAGCGCGCTGCGTCAGGTGCGCCGTGCAAGAAGCTCAGCCGCCAATTGTAGCAAGTTTGAGGTGTATTCATTGGCGGGAAGCTGGTCCAGCGCGTCCATGGCGCGGCGTGCTTCTGCGGCTGCGGCATCGCGCGCCACACCGAGAGCGCCGGTCTCGCGCACGATGGCAACCACGCGTTCGAGCTGTTCTGTGCTGCCGTTTTCGATGGCATGGCGCACCGTGGCCGAGTCTTGCGCCGAGGCGCGCTGCATGGCGGCAATGAGCGGCAGTGTGGCTTTGCCTTCGCGCAGGTCGTCGCCCAGATTTTTGCCCATCTCGATGGCATCGCCGTCGTAATCCAGCACGTCGTCAATGATCTGGAAGGCAGTGCCGAGCGCCTGGCCGTAAGTGGCACACGCTTCTTCAACGGCCGGGGCGCTGCCGGCAAGCACGGCGGCGAGCCGGGCACTGGCTTCGAACAGCTTGGCTGTTTTGGAGCGGATCACACGCAAATAGCCGGCTTCGTCGAGCGAGGCGTCGTGCATGTTCATGAGCTGCAGCACTTCGCCTTCTGCGATCACGTTGGTCGCGTCGGCCAGGATCTGCATGATGCGCATGTTGTCCACGTCCACCATCATCTGGAATGCACGCGAGTGAAGAAAGTCACCCACCAGCACGCTGGCGGGGTTGCCAAAGGTTTCATTGGCCGTGGCGCGGCCGCGGCGCAGCGTGGAGGCATCGACTACGTCGTCGTGCAGCAGCGTCGCGGTGTGGATGAACTCCACTACCGCGGCCAGGGTGAAGCGCTGGCTGCCCCGGTACTCCAGTGCGCCGCACAACATCAGCAACAGGGAGGGCCTCAGCCGTTTGCCCCCTGCGGCAATGATGTATTGCGAAATCTGCCCGACCAGCGGCACGCCCGATGCCAGGCGCTGGGAGATGACACGGTCCACTTCGAACATGTCGCCTGCAATGAGGCCAAGAAGTGAATGGGCGAGTGGGGAGGGGGGGGTGGTGGCAATCAAGGTGGTGGTCACAAGCGTTGCCACGAATTATAGGAAGCTGTGTTGCGGATGTTTGCCGCGGTGGCAATGGCAAACAGCCGGCGTGGCGCAAAAAGGCATTGATGGTAGAATCTCGGGCTTCGCAGAAATTCGTCTGTGAAAACTCACAAAAAGTACCCTGGGGTACACAGAGTCAAAGAGGTCAACATGTACGCGGTCATAAAAACCGGCGGCAAGCAGTATCGCGTTGCTTCCGGCGAAAAAATTAAAGTAGAACAGATTGCTGCGGACGTAGGCCAGGAAATCGTCATCGACCAGGTTCTGGCCGTCGGAAACGGCGCCGAACTGAAGGTCGGTACGCCCCTGGTGTCCGGCGCAACCGTGAAAGCCACCGTTGTGGCGCACGGCAAGCACGACAAGGTGCACATTTTCAAGATGCGCCGTCGCAAGCACTATCAAAAACGCCAAGGTCACCGCCAGCAGTTCACCGAACTGCAAATCGGCGACATTGCTGCTTAAAGAAGGAGCTGAGTCATGGCACAGAAAAAAGGCGGCGGCTCTACGCGAAACGGGCGCGATTCCAAGCCCAAAATGCTCGGTGTGAAGGCTTTCGGTGGTGAACTGATCAGCGCCGGATCCATCATCGTGCGCCAGCGCGGCACTCAGTTCCACCCCGGCACCAATGTCGGCGTGGGCAAAGACCACACGCTGTTCGCCCTGGTAGACGGTCACGTGTCGTTTTCCCACAAGGGCGCGTTGTCCAAGCACATGGTCAACGTGACTGCAGCCTGAGGCTTCACCGCTTCTTGGCACCCTAAGCCCCGCTTGGTCGGGGCTTTGTTTTTTCGGGCGCGCAGCGCCGGTAGCGTCGCTGCATGCCGTTGCCCCGCACTGTCGGGGCTTTGTGCTTTTGGGGTGCTGCAGCGCCCGACTGGCTGCTGTTTTGTAAACTGGATACCTTATGAAGTTCGTCGACGAAGCCTACATAGACATTGCTGCCGGGGATGGCGGCAATGGTTGCGTGTCGTTCCGGCACGAAAAATACAAGGAATTCGGTGGCCCGAACGGCGGCGACGGCGGGCGCGGCGGACATGTGTTCGCGGTTGCCGACCCGAACCTGAATACGCTGGTGGATTTCCGCTATGCGCGCCGCCATGAAGCCAAGCGGGGTGAGCATGGCATGGGTTCGGACATGTTCGGCGCGGCGGGCAGCGACATCGCGCTCAAGATGCCCGTGGGCACCATCATCAGCGATGCCGAAACCGGCGAGGTGCTGTACGAATTGCTGGAGCCCGGCGAAGTCATCACCATCGCCAAAGGCGGCGACGGGGGCTTTGGTAACATGCGCTTCAAGAGCGCCATCAACCGTGCGCCGCGCCAGAAGACGCCGGGCTGGCCCGGCGACAAGAAGAGCCTCAAGCTCGAACTCAAGGTGCTGGCCGACGTGGGCTTGCTGGGCATGCCCAATGCGGGCAAGTCGACCTTCATTGCGGCGGTATCGAACGCCCGCCCCAAGATCGCCGATTACCCTTTCACCACGCTGCACCCCAACCTGGGTGTGGTGCGTGTGGCGCCCGAGCAGAGCTTTGTCGTGGCCGACATTCCGGGCCTGATCGAAGGGGCGTCTGAAGGCGCCGGCCTGGGCCACCAATTCCTGCGGCACCTGCAGCGCACGCGCTTGCTGCTGCACGTCGTGGACATGGCGCCGTTTGACGACAGCGTGGACCCGGTGGCGCAAGCCAAGGCGATCGTGGGCGAACTGAAGAAGTACGACAAAGCGCTCTACGAGAAGCCGCGCTGGCTGGTGCTCAACAAGCTCGACATGGTGGCCGCCGATGAGCGCGCCGCGCGCGTGGCCGACTTCGTCAAGCGCTTCAAGTGGAAGGGTCCGGTGTTCGAGATCTCGGCCCTGACGCGCGAAGGCTGCGAGGCACTGATCCACGCCATCTACCGCCACGTCAAAGCGCAGCAGGTCGCGGAGCAGGCGCCTGTGGCCGAGCTGGATCCGCGTTTTTCAGGCGACGCACCCGTTTGATAGGCTGCGGTGGACGGTTCAGTGAGCTATTGTTTTTATAGCATCTAGCGCTTTCTGCATAAGCGCTACAAGCCAAAATGACCGAAAAAATGATCTCTGGTGTGCTGCGCGATGCCCGCCGCATTGTCGTGAAGGTGGGCTCCAGCCTCGTGACGAACGAGGGACGGGGCCTCGACGAGGCCGCGATTGGCGAATGGAGCCGCCAACTGGCCGCGCTGGTGCGCGGCGACGATGGCGCGGGGCGACGCGAGGTCATCATGGTTTCGAGCGGTGCGGTGGCCGAAGGCATGAAGCGCCTGGGCTGGACTGTGCGCCCGCGGGAAATCCATGAGCTGCAGGCGGCGGCCGCCGTGGGGCAGATGGGCCTGGCCCAGATGTACGAGACCAAGCTGCGCGAGCAAGGCATGGGCAGCGCGCAGGTGCTGCTCACGCACGCCGATCTGGCCGACCGCGAGCGCTACCTGAACGCGCGCTCGACGCTGCTCACGCTGCTGGAGCTGGGCGTGGTGCCCGTCATCAACGAGAACGACACCGTCGTCAACGACGAAATCAAGTTTGGCGACAACGATACGCTGGGCGCGCTGGTGGCGAATTTGGTCGAGGCCGACGCGCTGGTCATCCTGACCGACCAGAAGGGCTTGTTCACGGCCGATCCGCGCCGCGATCCGGCGGCGCAGTTTGTGCACGAGGCGCGTGCGGGCGACCTGGCGCTGGAGGCCATGGCCGGCGGGGCTGGCTCCAGCATTGGCCGTGGCGGCATGCTCACCAAGATCCTGGCGGCTAAGCGCGCCGCCGGCTCGGGCGCCTCCACCGTGATCGCCTGGGGCCGTGAGCCCGATGTGCTGCTGCGCCTGGCGCGGGGCGAGGGCATCGGTACCTTGCTCGTTGCGCAAACGGCCAAGACCCAGGCACGCAAGCAATGGATGGCCGACCACCTGCAGCTGCGCGGCGCGGTGGCGGTGGATGCAGGGGCCGCGACCAAGCTGCGCGCCGAAGGCAAAAGCCTGCTGCCCATCGGCATGACCGCCGTGGAAGGGGACTTCTCGCGCGGCGACGTGATTGCTGTGCGCGATCCGGCTGGCGCAGAGATTGCCCGCGGTCTGGCGAACTACGCCAGTGCCGAGGCACGGCTGCTGTGCCGCAAGCCTTCATCCGAGTTTGAAAGGCTTCTGGGATACGCTGCGGAGCCCGAGATGGTGCACCGCGACAACCTGGTGTTGATGGGGGGATAGACGCCTGCGGGCCGCGCGCGCCTGCCACGGTGGGCCTGTGCGCTGCAGCTAGCGCCATGGCATGGCCAGGCAATCCTCTGTTGTCTCTCAAGAGCGCGCGTCGGGGAAGCGGTTCTGCCGGTCCTGCGGCAGTTCCAGGGATTCGCTGGGCGCGGCCAAGCCGCTTTGCGGGTCGGGGTCGAAACTCGCGCCGGGCGGCAATTCCATGCCAGGCTGCAGCAGCAGCGAACTGCTGCGGTGCATGGCGAGGCCGGCAATGTCGTGCTCGCGTGTGCGCATGCCGCTGCGCAGATAGCGGTTGCGCGGTTCATGGCGCGGCAGAAAACGCGCCAGCTCGGTCAACGCCATTTCATAGACGCCGCGCTTGAATTCCACCACCACGTCGAGCGGAACCCAATAATCGTTCCAGCGCCAGGCATCGAATTCAGGGTGGTTGGTGGCACGCAGATTCAAATCCCAGTCGTAACCCATCAGCTGCAGCAAATACCAAATTTGCTTCTGGCCCTTGTAGTGGCCGCGCGCATCGCGGCGGATGTACCGGTCTGGCACCTCGTAGCGCAACCAGTCCCGGGTGCGGGCAACCACGCGTACATGGTTTGGCTGCAGTCCCACCTCTTCGTGCAGTTCACGGAACATGGCCTGCTCGGGGGATTCGCCCCGGTCAATGCCACCCTGCGGAAACTGCCAGCTGTGGGTGCGTATGCGTTTGCCCCAGAACACCTGGTTTTTCTGGTTGAGCAGGATGATGCCGACGTTCGGCCGAAAGCCGTCCCGGTCAAGCATAATCGAACCCCAAAATCTATAGTTGTGTCCATTATGCACGGCCCCTCGGGCGCGGCAATGGGACCCATCTCCATTGGCCTGATATTGCACCGATGAAAGCTTCCCAGTTCTTTATTTCCACCCTCAAAGAAGCTCCGGCCGACGCCGAAGTGGTCAGCCACCAGCTCATGACACGGGCCGGTCTCATCAAAAAACTGGGTGCGGGCATTTACAACTACATGCCGATGGGTTTGCGGGTGGTGCGCAAGGTCGAAGCCATCGTGCGCGAGGAAATGAACCGCGCAGGTGCCGTCGAGCTGGCCATGCCGGTGGTGCAGCCCGCTGAACTGTGGCAGGAGACGGGCCGCTTCGAGAAAATGGGGCCTGAGCTGCTGCGCATCCACGACCGCCACGGGCGCGACTACGTGGTCCAGCCCACCAGCGAAGAAGTGGTGACCGACATCGCGCGCCAGGAACTGCGCAGCTACAAGCAGCTGCCCAAGAATTTCTACCAGATCCAGACCAAGTTCCGCGACGAGCGCCGGCCGCGATTTGGCCTGATGCGCGGGCGCGAATTCACCATGAAAGACGCCTACAGCTTCGACCGCGACCCGGCCGCGGCCAAGGCCAGCTACCAGGTCATGGCGCAGGCCTACCGCCGCATCTTCGACCGCTTTGGCCTGACCTACCGCGCCGTGGCCGCCGACAGCGGCGCCATTGGCGGCGATTTGAGCGAAGAATTCCAGGTGATCGCCGCCACGGGCGAGGACGCCATCGTCTACTGCCCGGGCAGCGACTACGCCGCCAACCTGGAAAAGGCCGAGGCGCTGGCGCCCGCTGGTCCGCGCGCTGCTCCCGCACAGGCCCTGGCCAAGACGCCGACCCCCGGCAAGAGCACCTGCGCCGACGTGGCCGACCTGCTGGGCGTGCCGCTGCAAACCACGGTGAAATCGCTGGTGCTCGCCACCGACGAAACCAATGACACCGGCGAAATCGTGAAAAGCCAGGTCTGGCTGCTGCTGCTGCGCGGCGACCACGACATGAACGAGATCAAGGTCGGCAAGGTGCCGGGCCTGGGCGGCGGTTCGCGCTTTGCCACCCAGGGCGAGATCGAGGAGCACTTTGGCTGCAAGCCCGGTTATCTGGGCCCGATGGGCCTGAAGAAGCCGGTCCACATCGTGGTGGACCGCGAAGTGGCGCTGATGGCCGACTGGATCTGCGGCGCCAACGAAGCCGATTTCCACATGACCGGCGTGAACTGGGGCCGCGACCTGCCCGAGCCCCACCTGGTGGCCGACATCCGCAACGTGGTGGCCGGCGACGCCTCGCCCGACGGCAAGGGCGTGCTGGCCATCGAGCGCGGCATTGAGGTCGGCCATGTGTTCTACCTCGGCACCAAATACAGCCAAGCCATGAACGCCAGCTTCCTCGGCGAAGACGGCAAGCCGGCCTTCTTTGAAATGGGGTGCTACGGCATCGGGATCACGCGCCTGCCGGCCGCCGCCATCGAGCAAAACCACGACGAGCGCGGCATCATCTGGCCCGACGCGATTGCGCCGTTCACCGTCGTGCTGTGCCCGATCACGCCGGACCGCTTCCCCGACGTCAAGGCCGCGGCCGACCGGCTCTACGCCGACCTGCTGGCCGCGGGCGTGGACGTGATCCTCGACGACCGCGGCGAGCGGCCCGGCGCCATGTTCGCCGACTGGGAGCTGATCGGCGTGCCGCACCGCGTGACCATTGGCGACCGTGGCCTCAAGGAAGGCCAGGTCGAATACCAGCACCGCCGCGACAGCGCAGCCACCAAGGTCGCCACCGCCGACATCCTGGCCCATCTCCAGGGCCGGCTGGCCGCATGAGCCTGGGGGGGCTTTCGCGGCGCGCCTGCCTGGCACCGCTGGCCCTGGGGCCCGCGGCTTGGCTGGGCCTGCCCGCGCAGGCCCATGCGGGCAGCCAGCTCGAAGAGCCCTTGATGGACTCGGTGCGCACCGCGCTGAGTTCCGCCATCGCCAACCAGGCACCGCCCGAGCCCGAATTCGCGAGCACCGAGGCGCGCCTGCTGTACCTGCGCTGGCTGGCCACCATGAGCGATCGGCTGCGCCGGCGCAAGCCCGAATGGGAGGTGCGCCGCGATTTCCTGCAGACCGTGTGGTACGAAAGCCGGCGCGCCGGGCTCGACGTGTCGCTGGTGCTCGGCCTGATCCAGGTCGAGAGCGCGTTCCGCAAGTTCGCCGTCTCGAGCGTCGGGGCGCGCGGCTACATGCAGGTCATGCCGTTCTGGACCCGCGTCATCGGCGACGGCGACCCGGGCAAGCTGTTCCACATGCAGACCAACCTGCGCTTTGGCTGCGTGATCCTGCGCCATTATCTGGACCGCGAGCGCGGGGATCTGTTCATGACGCTGGGCCGCTACAACGGCAGCCGAGGCCGTGCCCCGTACCCAAATGCGGTGTTCACGGCGCAGCGCAGCTGGCTGTTCGACGGCCGCCTGGCGGGCTGACCGCCGGATTCAGGCCACCGGGGGCACGGCGCCGGTGCCCGCGCCCTCGGGCAGGCGCGACACCATCACCTGGTCGATGCGGTAGCGGTCCACGTCGAGCACTTCGAACTTGTAGCCGCCCCAGACCACGCTGTCGGTGCGCCGCGGCACGCGGCGCAGCATCACCATCAAGAAGCCCGCCAGCGTCTCGTACTCCGCCTCGTGCGGCAGCGCATCGAGCGCCAGGGCATGCAGCACGTCGCTGATCGGCGTCATGCCATCGATCAGCCAGGAATCCTCGTCGCGGCGCACGATCTGCTCCTCGTCGTCCGGTCCCACCAGGTCGCCCATCACAGTGCTCATCACATCGTTGAGCGTGACCACGCCGACCACGCGGCTGTACTCGTTGACGATGACGGCAAAGTCCTCGTGCACCTGGCGGAACTGCTCGAGCACTTCGGACAGCGTCAGCCGGTCGGGCACGATCAGCACCTTGCGCACCAGGCTGTCGTCCTGCAGCGAAATCGGCTGGTTGTTCAGGATGCGCTGGAACAGGTCCTTGGCGTCCACGTAGCCGACCACATGGTCGATGTCGCCCTCGCACACGGGGTAGGTCGAAAAGGGCTCGGCCGCGATGCGCACGCGGATCATGTCGTCCGGATCGTCGCGCAGGAAGAACGCGATGCGCTCGCGCTGCGACATGGCGCTGCCCACCATGCGGGTGTCGAGCTCGAAGACGTTGGTGATCACCTGCTGCTCGCGCTCGGGCAGCACGCCCGCGCGCGCACCGGCCTCCATCATGGCCAGCACATCGTCGGAGGTGACGCGGTCGTCGCGCCGCGTCGGCAGGCCCAGCAGGTGGAACAGGGCGTCGGCCGTGCGGCTGTACAGCCACACCAGCGGCTGCAGCGCCGTGATGCACCAGCCCATCGGCGTGGCCACGCGCAGCGCCAGGCGCTCGGGATCGGTCATGGCCAGGCGCTTGGGGAACAGGTCGGCAAACAGGATGAACAGCGAGGTGATGACGAAGAAAGAGGCCACGAAGCCGGCCGTTTGCGCCTGTTCTGCCGACATCCACAGGCCGAACAGCGCCGCAAAGTGCGGGCTCAGCGCGCTCTCGCCGATGATGCCGCCGAGGATGGCCACGGCGTTCAGCCCCACCTGCACCACGGTGAAGTAGTCGCCCGGCTGCTCCTGCACGCGCAGCACGCGGTCGGCGCGCGCATCGCCCTCGTCGGCCAGCTGGCGCAGGCGCAGCCGGCGCGAGGCGGCCAGGGAAATCTCGGCAATCGAGAAGAAGGCGCTGGCGGCAATCAGGGCGACGATGGTGAAGGTGTTTTCTAGCATGGTCCGGGGGAGCGTGGCGCACCGGCCGCCCCTCGCGGCCCTGTGCCGCCGCCAGTGTAGCGGCCCCTTCACCGCCGGGCGGGCACAAAAAAGCCGCCCGGCGGGCGGCTTCGTGCGCAGCAGCGGGCCGCTCAGGCGGCGCCGAGCGCCTGCTTGAGTTCGCCCGACTCGTACATCTCCATCATGATGTCCGAGCCGCCGATGAATTCGCCCTTGACGTAGAGCTGCGGAATCGTCGGCCAGTGGCTGTATTCCTTGATGCCCTGGCGGATTTCGTCGTCTTCGAGCACGTTCACGGTGGTGATGGCCTTGGGGTCGACGCCGCAGGCCTTGAGGATCTGGATGGCGCGGCCGGAAAAGCCGCACATCGGAAAGCTCGCCGTGCCTTTCATGAACAGCAGCACGTCGCTGGATTTGACGAGGTCGTCGATGCGTTTCTGGGTATCGCTCATGGGGGCTCCGTAAAAGAGGGGCCAGGGGCCCCGGTGGGTACAAAGGGATTATTTCACTGTCGGCCACTGGCCGCCCGAGCAACGCTCTATGCCGGCGAGGTCTTTGCGGCTTTGCACCTGGGCGAAGCCGGCGGCCTGCAGCAGCGCGCGCACGGCGCCCGCCTGGTCCCAGCCGTGTTCGAGCAGCAGCCAGCCGCCCGGTTCCAGGTGCGCCGGCGCCTGCGCGACGATGGCGCGGAGGTCGTCGAGCCCGTCGGCGCCGCTGGCCAGCGCCTGCCGCGGCTCGTGCACCAGGGCGGCCAGGTGCGGGTCGGCTGCGGCGATGTAGGGCGGGTTGGAGACGATGGCGTCGAAGCGCCCGCCCACGCCCTGCAGCCAGTGGCCCCGGTGGAACTGCACCGGCAGCTGCAGCCGCGCGGCGTTGGCCTGCGCGACGGCCAGGGCATCGGGGCTGGCATCGACCGCGCTGACCTGTGCCTGCGGCCGCTGGTGCTGCACGGCCAGCGCGATGGCGCCGCTGCCCGTGCCCAGGTCGAGCACGCGCGGCACCGGCAGCGGCGCGATGGCTGCGAGCGCCCAGTCGACGAGCGTTTCGGTGTCGGGACGCGGGTCGAGCACGCGCGCGTCGATCTGTAGCGCCAGGCCGTAGAACTCCTTGACGCCCGTCAGGTAGGCCACGGGCTCGCCCGCGGCACGGCGCTGGCACAGCGCGGCAAAGCGGGCCTGCGCCTCGGCGCCGAGTGCATCGTTGTCATGCGCCAGCAGCCAGGCGCGCCCCGCGCCTGCGTGCCCGAGCGCGTGAAGCAGCAGCAGCTGGGCGTCGATGCGCGCCAGCCCCTGGGCTTGGGCGGCGGCCAGGGCCTGGGCCAGCGTGGTCGGGGGGAGGTCGGTTGTCACTATGGTTTTAATAGCTTCCGGCGCTTGCAGGGTAAGCGCTGGAAGGTGTTTTGATCGAATTTCTAACGGCGACAGCCGGCCTCAGGCCGTCTGCGCTTCGAGTTCGGCCAGCTGCTCGGCCTCGCGCGCGTGCGCCAGTGCCTGCAGCACCTCGTCCAGGTCGCCTTCCATCACGTACAGGAGCTTGTAGAGCGTGAGGTTGATGCGGTGGTCGGTCAGGCGCCCCTGCGGGAAGTTGTAGGTGCGGATGCGGTCGCTGCGGTCGCCGCTGCCGATCAGGCCCTTGCGCTCGGCCGCTTCCTTCGAGGCGCGCTCGCTGCGCTCCTTCTCCTGGATGCGCGCCTGCAGCACCTGCAGCGCCTTGGCCTTGTTGGCGTGCTGGCTGCGGCCGTCCTGGCACTCGGCGACGATGCCGGTGGGCAGGTGCACCACGCGCACGGCCGAGTCGGTCTTGTTGATGTGCTGGCCGCCGGCGCCGCTGGCACGAAACGTGTCGATGCGCAGGTCGGCCGGGTTGAGCTTGATGGCTTCATGCTCGTCGGGCTCGGGCATCACCGCCACGGTGCAGGCGCTGGTGTGGATGCGTCCCTGCGTTTCGGTCGCGGGCACACGCTGCACGCGGTGGCCGCCCGACTCGAAGCGCAGCGCGCCATAGACGCCGCTACCGGAGGGGCCGCTGTCGGCCGGGCCCGCGATGCGCAGCACGATTTCCTTGTAGCCGCCGAGCTCGGCGGCGCTTTCGCTCACCACTTCGACCTTCCAGCCCACGCGGTCGGCATAGCGCATGTACATGCGCGCCAGGTCGCCGGCAAACAGTGCCGACTCGTCGCCGCCAGTGCCGGCGCGGATTTCGAGGAAGGCGTTGCGCGCATCGTCGGGGTCCTTGGGCAGCAGCAGGCGCTGCAGCTCATCTTCGAGCTGCAGCAGCTCGGCTGCGGCACTGGCCATCTCCTCCTGCGCCATCTCGGCCATGTCGGGGTCTTCGAGCAACTCGCGCGCGCCCTGCAGATCGGCTGCGCAAAGGCGCCAGCGCGCATAGCGCCCCGCGACCTGCGTGACCTCGGCATGCTCGCGCGAGAGCAGGCGGTACTGCGCCATATCGCCCATGATGTCCTCGCGCGAGAGCAGGAAGTCGAGCTCGTCCAGGCGCCGGGCATAGCGCTCCAACTGGGTCTGGAGAAAGGGTTGCATGCAGGAATAAGGGTTTTAGCTACCAAAAACGTAGCTAGTGACGCTGATGGGGTCAGCGCTAGAGGGGTTTTTTGCTCTGGGAGCGCAGGAACAGGCGCGACGCCGTGCGCGCCGTTTGCTCGCGCGCTGCCGTGTCGGCGTTGCGCAGCTCGGCCATAGTGCCGTGCAGCATCTTCTTGGCGACGCCGCGCGCAAGGGCGTCGAGCACCGCCTCGACGTCGTCGCCGCGCGCCAGGCGCCGGCGCGCGCGCGCAATCTCGATGGCGCGCCAGGTGTCGGCTTGGCCCTGGATCTGGCGGATCAGCGGCACCACACCGTGCTGCGGGTCGCGCTGGTCCATCCAGTGCATGAAGCTTTGCACGCCGGCATCGATGATGGCCTCGGCCTGCGCGACGGCGGCCTGGCGGCTGGCCTGCGCGGTCTGCACCACGCTGGCGAGGTCGTCGACGGTGTAGAGGTAGACGTCCTGGAGCTGCTTGACCTCGGGCTCGATGTCGCGCGGCACGGCCAGGTCGACCATGAACATGGGGCGGTGGCGGCGTTTTTTCAGGGCCCGCTCGACCGCGCCGAGGCCGACGATGGGCAGCGTGCTGGCGGTGCAGCTGACGACGATGTCGAATTCGTGCAGGCGCTCGGGCAGGTCGGCCAGGCGCAGCACCTCGCCGCCAAAGCGCGTGGCGAGCTTTTCGCCGCGCTCGAGCGTGCGGTTGGCGATGGCGATCGACTGCGGGTTGCGTGCGGCAAAGTGCGTGGCGGTGAGCTCGACCATCTCGCCCGCGCCGATGAACAGCACGCGCGTCTTGCCCAGGTCTTCGAACAGCTGGCCCGCCAGGCGCACGGCAGCGGCCGCCATGCTGATGCTGTGCGCGCCGATCTCGGTGGCGGTGCGCACCTCCTTGGCGACGGCAAAGCTGCGCTGGAACAGCTGGTTGAGCGTGGAGCCCAGGGCGCCGGCGGTCTCGGCGGCGCGCACGGCGTCCTTCATCTGGCCGAGGATCTGCGGCTCGCCCAGCACCATCGAATCGAGCCCGCTGGCGACGCGGAAGGCGTGGCGCGCGGCCGGGCCGTTTTGCAGCGTGTAGGAGTGCGAGCGCAGCACATCGGTGCTGACGCCGCCGCTGTGCGCGAGCCAGCCCAGCGTGTGGTCCAGCGCCGCATGGTCGCCGGCGCAGTAGATTTCGGTGCGGTTGCAGGTGGAGATGATGGCCGACTCGATGCCGCGGTGCGCATCGCTCTGCCCCAGCGCCTGGCGCAGGCCGTGCAGCGTCGGCGCGATCTGGTCGAGCGCGAACGCAAAGCGGCCACGCAGATCGAGCGGCGCGGTGGTGTGGTTGATGCCGAGGGCCCAGACTGCCATAGTGCGCGATTATAAAATTGTTGGGCAAGCAGGGCAGCCTTTGCCCTTCAAACCTTGATCTGGGTCATTTCCATGGGTCCGCTGGACGCTCTCAACCACCTGCTCAACTTCCTTGCTCCGGCGGCGGCGCTGTCCGTGCTGCTCTGGTTGGGCAGCCGGGTTTTTTGGCGAAAAATGCCTGTAACGCAGGCCTGGTGGGCGCAGATAGCTATCAATTTCATCTTGGGCAGCGGCGTGCTGCTGGCCGGACTGTGGGCGTTCGGGCGCGACGGCAAGATGCTGACCTATGCCGCGCTGGTGCTGGTGTGCGCCAGCTGCCAGTGGTGTTTCTTGCGCGCGTGGCGGCACTGAGCGGCGGCCGGATCGCCGGGCGGCGGGGGCCTTTGCCCCGGTCACGGCGTTGCGTGCTGCGGCTGGGACAGCAGCCACTGCCTGAAATCGTGCAGCGCCGCCGGCGCCACGCGGCCGGGCGGCTGGCACAGGTAGTAGCCGCGGTCGATCTCCACCGCCTGCGGCACGGCGATGGCGATGCGGCCGGCGGCCAGGTCGGGCTCGACCAGGCAGCGCTGCACCACGGCCACGCCCAGTCCGGCGATCACCGCCTGCACCAGCAGGCCGACCAGTTCGAAGTCGGCCGCCGGCGCCAGCGGCGCGTGCGCGCAGCCCACGCCGGCGAACCAGCGGGCCCAGTTGTCCGGGTAGTTGGTGTGGAACAGGAGCGGGCGCGCTATCAGGTCGTGCGCCGTGCGGATGGCGTGGGGGCCGTGCAGGTCGGCGGGCCGGCAGATGGGCACCAATTCGCGCCCGACCACGTATTCGGCCTGGATGTGGCGCGGCCACTCGCGCGCGCCCACGCGCAGCCAGGCGTCGATCTCGGGCGCCTGCAGCGGGTCGTCGCGCCGGTAGGGGGCGAACGACAGCGTGGTGTCGGGGTGGCGCGCGTGGAAATCGGGCAGGCGCGGAATCAGCCAGTGGCTGAACAGCGTCGGCGCGACCGACAGGCGCAGCGCGCGCGCCGTGCGCCGCGTCTGCAGGGCCACGGTGGCCGCCTCGATGCTGGCGATCGCCGGGGCAATGGCGTCAAGGTAGGACTGGCCGGTGGCCGTGAGCACGCTGCGCCGGCCCTCGCGCACGAACAGCGCCAGCGCCAGGTGTTCTTCGAGGCGCGCGATGGAGCGGCTGATGGCGCCCTGCGTGACATGCAGTTCGTCGGCCGCCTGCGAGAAGCTGCCCAGCCGCGCGGCCGTGGCAAAGGCGTGCAGTTCGGACAGCGAAGGGGAGCGGATGCGCATGGCAGATGAATGGTGAGCGTTGGTAATGGGTTGGTGCCACATTGTCGCTTTTCCTCTCTGGCGCGATTGACCAGAATGGCCGCTCGAACCATTACAAAGGAGAAAGCCATGATGTCTCGCCGTAGCCTGGTCGCCCTGGCCGCCAGCACCGTTGCCGCGCTGTCGGCCCCTGCCGCGCTGGCCCAGGCCAGCGACTACCCGAGCCGCCCGATCAAGCTGATCGTGCCGTTTGCCGCAGGCGGCTCCACCGACATGGTCGCGCGCATGCTGGCCGACAAGATGGGCGCCTTGCTCGGCAAGGCCGTGGTGGTGGACAACAAGGGCGGCGCCGGCGGCTCGCTGGGCGCCGACGCGATCGCCAAGTCTGCGCCCGACGGTTACACCATCGGCATGGCCACGGTGAGCACGCACGGCGCCAACCCGGCCATCTACGCCAAGCTGCCCTACGACGCCGTGAAGGACTTCGCCCCGATCACCAACGTGATGGCCGTGCCCAGCGTGTTCGTCGTGCACACCAGCGTGCCCGCCAAGACCATGAAGGAATTCATCGCGCTGGCCAAGGCCCACCCCGGCAAGTACACCTTTGCCTCGCCGGGCACCGGCTCGCTGGGCCATGCCAACATCGAGAATTTCATGGACCTGGCAGGCATCGACCTGCTGCACATCCCCTACAAGGGCGCGGGCCAGGCCATCAACGACGCGCTGGCCGGCCAGGTCAACGCCATGACCGACAACCTGCCCTCGACGCTGCCGCACATCAAGGCCGGCAAACTGCGCCCGCTGGCCGTGCTGGCCTTGAAGCGCAGCCCGGTGCTGCCCGACGTGCCGACCTACGCCGAGCTGGGCTACCCTGGCATGGGCGACGGCGGCTGGTTCGGCCTGGTGGCGCCCGCGGGCACGCCCAAGGCCATCATCCAGAAGCTCAACGACACGGCGCACAAGGTCATGGCCAGCGCCGACTACATCGAGCGCATGAACGCGATCTCGGGCGAGTCCATGGCCAACACGCCGGCGCAGTTCGCCAAGCAGATCGATACCGCGATTGCGCGCTACCAGGGCGTGGCCAAGAAGGCCAACATCCGGCTCGATTGATGGCCTTGCCCGACTTCCTGCAGCCCCGGCCGGACACCCCGGTCGAGGTGCGCTTGCCCACCGCGGCGGCCCTGCCGCTGGTGTGCGATTCGCCGCACAGCGGCACGGCCTACCCGGCCGACTTTGGCCACGCCGTACCCTTGGCGCTGCTGCGCCGCGGCGAGGACACGCACATCCACACGCTCTGGGGCGGTGCGCCGGCGCACGGCGCGACCTTGATCGCGGCGAACTTTCCGCGCACCTACATCGACCCCAACCGCGCCGAGACCGACCTCGACGCGGGCCTGCTCGACGGGCCGTGGCCGCAGCCTTTGCAGCCGGGTCCCAAGACCCGGCTGGGCTTTGGCCTGGTCTGGAGCCGCCTGAACGCGGCCACGCCGATGTACCAGCGCGCGCTCAGCGTGGCCGAGGTGCAGGGGCGCATCGCGAACTGCTGGCGCCCCTACCACGCGGCCCTGCAGCAGGCGATCGACGCGAGCGTGCGCGACTTTGGCGCCGTCTGGCACCTGAACCTGCACTCGATGCCGCAGGACGCGTACCAGCGCCTGGGCATCGCGAGCGAGCGGCCCCTGGCCGACTTCGTGCTCGGCGACCGCGACGGCACGACCTGCGCGCCCGAGTTCGTGCAGCTGGTGGCCGACACGCTGCGCGGCTTCGGCTACAGCGTGGCGGTGAACGACCCGTACAAGGGCGTCGAGCTGATCGGCCGCATCGGCCAGCCGCAGCTCAACCGCCACAGCCTGCAGATCGAGATCCGCCGCCCGGTTTACATGGACGAGGCCACGCGCGAGCCCAACGCCGGTTTTGCGCCCTTGCGCGCGCATCTGGACGCGTTGATGGGTGTGGTGGCGGCCCATGTGCGCGCGGCGCTGGCGCAGCCGGCCTGACGACGCGCAGGGCGCGTGCCCCGCGCGGCTATCAAAAAAGTGAGCTGCCAGCGCTGGTATTTGCAGGGTTTCAGATCGAAAACTATCTGAAACCAAATCAAAACCTGCGCAAGCAGCTCACTTTTCGTGAGCGCAAGCTTTTCGCTCAGGCCGACGGGCTGAACAGATCGACCCGGTCGGTGATGATGCTGTCCGTGCCCAGGTCCCACAGGCGCTGGGCCGCCCATGCGTCGTTGACGGTGTAGCTCAGGCAGCGCAGGCCGGCGCTTTTCGCCTGCGCCACGGTGGCGGCGTCCCACAGCGCGTGGTTGCAGACCACGGCCACGCAGCCGAGCATGCGCGCCGTGTCCAGCCAGTCGGCCGGCAGCTTGTCGAGCAGCAGGCCACGCGGCAGGGCCGGCGCGGCCGTGCGCGCACCCGCGAGCGCCTCGACCTGGAATGAGGTCAGCAGCGGCGGTACCGTCTGCCCCGCCCACAGCTGCGCGGCGCGGCGCGCCACGACCTCGCCGGTCTCGCGCTCGGTGCCGGGCGTGGGCTTGATCTCGATGTTCAGGCCGTAGCCGTTGGCCAGGCACCAGGCGGCCACGTTGTCGAGCGTGGGCAGCGGCTCGCCCGCGTACTGGCGCGAGTGCCAGCCGCCCGCGTCGAGCTGCGCCAGCGTCGCCCAGGGGTGCTCGCCGCCGACCAGGCTCGCGCCCGCCGGCAGGTGCGCCGCGGCATTGGTGGTGCGGGGCAGCGCCGCATCGTGCATCAGGAAGGGCACGCCGTCACTGCTGAGTTTGACGTCGCACTCGAACATGCGGTAGCCGTGGGCGGCGCCCAGGCGGAACGCGGCCAGCGTGTTTTCGGGCGCGAGCCGGCCCGCGCCGCGGTGCGCAACCCAGCGCGGGTAGGGCCATGCGTCGGTGATCTTCATGGTAGTTTTCCCCCCGGCCCGTCAGATGCGCTTGCCGGTCTCGGCGTCGAAGCAGTGCAGGCGGCCTTCGCGCGGGCTGACGTGGATGCTCTCGCCCACGCGTGGCGCGGGCTGGCCTTCTTCGATGCGCACGATCAGGGCCTCATCGCCCACCTTGGCGTACACCAGGCGCTCGGCGCCCAGCAGCTCGACGGCGTCGACCTGCGCCTGCCAGCCGGTGTCGCCGATGCCGATGTCCAGGTGCTCGGGGCGGATGCCCACGATGCGCCCTTTCTGGCAGCCGGGCGCGTGCTGCAGCAGGTTCATGGGCGGCGAGCCGATGAAGCTGGCGACAAAGGTGGTGGCCGGCGTGTGGTAGACCTCTTCGGGCGTGCCGAACTGTTCCACGACGCCAGCATTCATGACGATCATGCGCTGCGCCAGCGTCATGGCCTCGACCTGGTCGTGCGTCACGAACAGGCTGGTGATGCCGAGTTCGAGGTGCAGCTTCTGGATCTCGATGCGGGTTTGCGCGCGCAGCTTGGCGTCGAGGTTCGACAGCGGCTCGTCGAACAAAAACACCTGCGGCTGGCGCACGATGGCGCGGCCCATGGCCACGCGCTGGCGCTGGCCGCCCGAGAGCTGGCGCGGCTTGCGGTCGAGCAGGTGCGACAGCTCCAGAATCTTGGCGGCCTTGTCCACGCGCGCCTTGATCTCGTCCTTGGGCACCTTGGCGATCTTCAGGCCATAGGCCATGTTGTCGAAGTTCGTCATGTGCGGGTACAGCGCGTAGTTCTGGAACACCATGGCGATGTCGCGCGCGGCCGGTTCCAGGTTGTTCACCACGCGGTCGCCGATGCAGATGTCGCCGCCGGAGATTTCTTCGAGGCCGGCGATCATGCGCAGCAGGGTGGATTTGCCGCAGCCCGAGGGGCCGACGATGACGATGAATTCGCGGTCGGCGATTTCTGCATTGACGCCGTGGATCACGGGCACGGCGGTCTTGCCGCTGCCGTAGCGCTTGACGACGTTTTTGAGGGAAATGGAAGCCATGGGAGTATTCGTTCAATAGGTCAAAAGAGGGTGGCTGCGGCTTATTTCTCGGTATCGACCAAGCCCTTGACAAACCACTTCTGCATCAGGATCACCACTGCCGTGGGGGGCAGCATGGCCAGGATGGCCGTGGCCATGGCCACGTTCCAGTCGATGGCGGCGTCACCGCCACCGGCGACCATGCGCTTGATGCCGATCACCACCGGGTACATGTCTTCGCTGGTCGTCATGAGCAGCGGCCACAGGTACTGGTTCCAGCCGTAGATGAACTGGATCACGAACAGCGCCGCGATCGAGGTCTTGGACAGCGGCACCAGAATGTCCTTGAAGAAGCGCATCGGACCCGCGCCGTCCATGCGCGCGGCCTCCACCAGCTCGTCCGGCACCGTCAGGAAGAACTGGCGGAACAGGAAGGTGGCGGTGGCCGAGGCGATCAAGGGCAGCGTCAGGCCCGCGTAGCTGTTGAGCATGCCGAGGTCGGCCACGACCTTGTAGGTGGGCAGGATGCGCACTTCCACCGGCAGCATCAGGGTCAGAAAAATGGCCCAGAAGCAGAACATCTTGAAGGGAAAGCGGAAGTACACGATGGCGAACGCCGACAACAGCGAGATCGCGATCTTGCCCACGGTGATCACCATGGCGGTCACGAAACTGACCCACATCATGTGCGCCACCGTGGTGTTGGAGCCGAGCTTGCCCGAGCCCAGCAGCGCGGCCTCGTAGCTGGCCCACAGGTTGGCGCCGGGCAGCAGCGGCATGGGCGCCTGCACGATGGCCTGGGCGGTGTGGGTCGAGGCAATGAAAGCCAGGTACAGGGGGAAGGCCACCACCAGCACGCCGAGGAGCATCACGGCGTGCGAAAGGACGGTGAGCCAGGGACGGCGGTCAACCATGTGCGGACTCCAGATTCACGGAACAGACGGGTGCAATGAAAGAGACAGACATCAGTACTGCACCTTTTTCTCGACGTAGCGGAATTGCACGATGGTGAGCGCCACCACGATGACCATCAGGATCACCGACTGCGCCGCCGAGCCGCCCAGGTCCAGCGCCTTGAACCCGTCTTGGTAGACCTTGTAGACCAGGATCGAGGTCGACTGGCCGGGGCCGCCGCTGGTGGTGGCGTCGATGATGCCGAAGGTGTCGAAGAACGCGTAGACGATGTTGATCACCAGCAGGAAGAACGTGGTGGGCGAGAGCAGCGGCAGCTGGATGTTCCAGAACCGGCGCCACGGGCCCGCACCGTCGATCGAGGCGGCCTCGATCAGCGACTTGGGAATCGACTGCAGACCCGCCAGGAAGAACAGGAAGTTGTAGGAGATCTGCTTCCAGACCGAGGCGATGATGATCAGCGCCATGGCCTGGCTTTCGTCCATCAGGTAATTCCACTCCACGCCGATGGCGCGCAGGCCAAAGGTCGCAACCCCGATGGAGGGCGAAAAGATGAACACCCACAGCACCCCGGCGATGACCGGCGCCACGGCGTACGGCATGATCAGCAAGGTCTTGTAGACCATGGCGCCGCGCACGATGCGGTCGGCAAAAATGGCCAGCACCAGCGAGATGCCGATGCCCAAAGCGGCGACCAGCACCGAGAACCAGGCGGTGGTCTGGAAGGACTCCAGGTAGTTGGGATCGTCCCACAGCTGGCGGAAGTTATCGAGGCCCACCCATTCGGTGGACAGGCCAAAGGCGTCCTGCACCTGCATCGACTGCAGGAGCGCCTGGCTGGCGGGCCAGAAGAAGAAGACGCCGATGATGACGAGCTGCGGCAACATCAATGCCCAGGGGAGCCACCGGGATCGGAAAAGTACGCGTTTTTCCATGGAGATTCACAATAAAACAACCGCCGAGCCCCTTGCGGGTCGCGGCGGATGGTGCTGGGCCGGCGCGCAAGCGCGGCCCCCGATGCAAGAAAAATGGCGCGGTGCCATACGAAGTGGCGCTATTGTGCCCTTGCGCAGAGCCTGGGGTTTTGCGGCCCCAGGCTGCTGCCCTGTCCCGTACCGGGCAGGGCAGGGTTCATGCGCCGATTATTTGCCCTTGTTGGCGCGCTCAAAGCGCACCAGCAGCTCGTCCCCACGCTTGACGATGGCGTCCAGCGCGGCCTTGGCCGTCTGCTTGCCCGACCACACCTGCTCGAGTTCTTCGTCCTCGATGGTGCGGATCTGCACGTAGTTGCCCAGGCGGATACCGCGCGAGTTGTCGGTCACCTTGCGGATCATCTGCTGCACGGCCACGTCGGTGCCGGGGTTCTTCTGGTAGAAGCCCGACTTTTCGGTCAGGTCGTAGGCGGCCAGGGTGATCGGCAGGTAGCCCGTGCGCTGGTGGCTGGCGGCCTGCACCTTGGTCTGCGACAGGAAGGTGAAGAACTCGGCCACGCCCTTGTACTCAGGGGCCTTCTTGCCGGCCATCACCCACAGGCTGGCGCCGCCGATCACGGTGTTCTGTGGCGCGCCCTTGACGTCTGGGTAGTAGGGCAGGGGTGCGATGGCGTAGGCGAACTTCGCGTTCTTGGCCACATCGCCGTAGAAGCCCGAAGACGTCTGGATCATGGCGCACTCGCCGGCCGTGAACGAGGCCTGGGCGGTGGAGCCGCGGCCCTTGTAGACGAACTCGCCAGCGGCGGCGGCTTTGGCGAGGTTGTCGATATGGCGCACGTGCAGTGGCGAGTTGATCTTCAGGCGCGCGGCCATGCCGTCCTTGCCCAAGCCGTTCTGGTGGGTGGCGAACTCGACGTTGTGCCAGGTCGAGAAGCTCTCGAGCTGGGTCCAGCCCATCCACGCCAGGGTCATGGGGCAGCTGTGGCCGCTGGCCTTGAGCTTCTTGGCCGCTTCGAACACTTCAGGCCACGTCGCAGGGGCTTTGTCGGCGTTCAGGCCGGCCTTCTTGAAGGCGTCCTTGTTGTAGTAGAAGACCGTGGTCGAACTGTTGAACGGAAAGCTCAGCATCTGGCCGTTGGGTGCCGTGTAGTAACCGGCCACCGCAGGGATGTAGCCCTTGGGGTCGAACGCCTGGCCGGCGTCGGTCATGACCTTGCCCACGGGCACGGTGGCGCCCTTGCTCGCCATCATGGTGGCCGTGCCCACTTCGAACACCTGCAGAATGTGCGGCGCGTTGCCCGAGCGGAACGCGGCGATCGCGGCCGTCATGTTTTCGTCGTACGAACCCTTGTAGGTCGGCACGATCTTGTATTCCTTCTGGCTTTCGTTGAACTGCTTGGCCAGGTCGTTCACCCACTCGTTGTTCACGGCGGTCATCGAATGCCACCACTGTATTTCGGTTTGCGCATGCGCCGGAGCGCACACCGCAACGGCGATGGCCGCGCTCAGGGTCAGGTGTTTGAACTTCATGGAATCTCCTCGGTGAAAGACGAAAGGCACGAAAGGGCCATGCTAGGCGGCCCATGTGTCAAAAGTGTGTCGTTGTCGCACACCCTGAAAACCTGCCCAACAGGGGAAACCCGCTTTCGGCTGGGTTGCTTGACCGGCGATTGTCGCTAATTTGTGACATTTGTGTGACGATTTGCGGACTCCGCGCAGGGTATTGCACCTTGCGCCCCAAGGTTTTGTGCGTTGCAGCATGCTCTTGGCGGGGCGCTGGAGCAGCGCCTGAACCTTGTTTCCACCTTTTCGACACTGGATATCCCCATGCCCCACACGTCGCTGGACAAAAGCAAAATCAAATTTCTGTTGCTGGAGGGGGTCCATCCTTCCGCGCTCGATGTGTTGCGATCGGCGGGCTATACGCAGATCGAATCCCTGGCGGGCGCGCTGCCCGACGAGGTGCTCAAGCAGAAGATTGCCGACGTGCACTTCGTCGGCATCCGGTCGCGCACCCAGCTGACGGCCGAGGTGTTCGCGCAGGCGCACAAGCTCGTCGCCGTGGGGTGCTTTTGCATCGGCACCAACCAGGTCGATCTGAACGCCGCGCGCGAGCGCGGCATTGCCGTGTTCAACGCGCCGTATTCGAACACCCGCTCGGTGGCCGAGCTGGTGCTGGCCGAGGCCATCCTGCTGTTGCGCGGCATCCCCGAGAAAAGCGCGGCAGCGCACCGCGGCGGCTGGATGAAGTCGGCCGAGAACGCCTACGAGATCCGCGGCAAGACGCTGGGCATCGTCGGCTATGGGTCGATTGGCACCCAACTCTCGGTGCTGGCGGAGTCCCTGGGCATGCACGTGGCCTTCTACGATGTGGTCAACAAGCTGCCGCTGGGCAACGCGCGCCAGGTGAACAGCCTGCACGCGCTGCTGGGGCAGAGCGACATCGTCAGCCTGCATGTGCCCGAGCTGCCGTCCACGCAGTGGATGATCGGCGCCGCCGAGATCGCCGCCATGAAGCCGGGCGGCATCCTGATCAATGCCGCGCGCGGCACGGTGGTCGAGATCGAGCCGCTGGCCGAGGCCCTGCGCCAGAAAAAGCTGCTGGGCGCGGCCGTGGACGTGTTCCCGGTCGAGCCGCGCAGCAACAAGGACGAGTTTGTGTCGCCGCTGCGCGGGCTCGACAACGTCATCCTCACGCCCCACATCGGCGGCTCGACCATGGAGGCGCAGGCCAATATCGGCCTGGAAGTGGCCGAGAAGCTCGTCAAGTACAGCGACAACGGCACCTCGACCTCGTCGGTCAACTTCCCGGAAGTGGCGCTGCCGTCGCACCCCGGCAAGCACCGCCTGCTGCACATCCACCGCAACGTGCCCGGCGTGCTGTCGCACATCAACCGCATCCTGTCGGACAACCACATCAACATTGCCGCCCAGTACCTGCAGACCAATGAGGCGGTCGGCTATGTGGTGATCGACCTGGATGCTGCCTCGTCCGACCTGGCGCTGGACAAGCTGGCCCGGGTGCCGGGCACCATCCGCAGCCGCGTGCTGTTCTGAACCCGCCGCGCGGCAGGCCCCGCCAGGCTGCGCCGTGCTTGAACCGCCTGGCGCCCCCGGTGCCCTGGCCCTGATCGGGCACGGGGCCGCCCCCTGTCATAAAATCGCTGCCCCGAGGCTCCTGGGCGCGCGGCGCCCACCCCAGGTTGATCCCCATGAATGTTCCGATTGCGTTGGCCGCCCTGCAGGCGCAGGCTGCCGAGCCCGCCCGACTGCGCGAAATCCCCTACAACTACACCTCGTTCTCTGACCGGGAGATCGTGATTAGGCTGCTCGGCATGCCCTCCTGGGACGTGCTGAACCGCCTGCGCAGCGAGCGCCGCACGGGGCGCTCCGCCCGCATGCTCTACGAAGTGCTCGGCGACATCTGGGTGGTGCAGCGCAACCCCTATCTGCAAGACGACCTGCTCGACAACCCCAGCCGGCGCAAGCAGCTGGTGGACGCGCTCGTGCACCGCCTGGCCGAGGTCGAGAAGCGCCGCACCCCCGAGGTCGACGCCGAGCGCGACCGCCTGGTGGGCGCGCTGGTGCAGGCAGCGCACCGCGCGGTGGCCGAGTTCGACGCGACCTTTGTCGAGGCCACGGCCCTGCGCCGCAGCGTGCAGCGCCGCCTGGGGCGCCTGACGGCCAAGGACAACATCAAGTTCGACGGGCTCTCGCGCGTCAGCCACGTGACCGACGCCACCGACTGGCGCGTCGAATACCCGTTTGTCGTGCTCACGCCCGACACCGAGGCCGAGATGGCCGGCCTGGTCAAGGGCTGCATCGAGCTGGGCCTGACCATCATTCCGCGCGGCGGCGGCACGGGCTACACCGGCGGCGCGATTCCGCTGAGCTGGAAGAGCGCGGTCATCAACACCGAAAAGCTCGAAGCCATGACCGAGGTCGAGATGCGCCGCCTGCCGGGCCTGGACCACGACGTGGCCACGGTCTGGACCGAAGCCGGCGTGGTCACGCAGCGCGTGGCCGATGCGGCCGAACGCGCGGGCTATATGTTTGCCGTCGATCCGACCAGCGCCGAGGCCTCGTGCGTCGGCGGCAACGTGGCCATGAACGCGGGCGGCAAGAAGGCCGTGCTGTGGGGCACGGCGCTCGACAACCTGGCGAGCTGGCGCATGGTGACGCCCGATGCGCAGTGGCTCGAGGTCACGCGCGTGGGCCACAACATGGGCAAGATCCACGACGCCGAGGTCGCCAGCTTCGAGCTGCAGTACTTCGAGGCCGACGGCAAGACGCCGGTGCGCACCGAGCGCCTGGACATCCCCGGCCACACCTTCCGCAAGGAGGGCCTGGGCAAGGACGTGACCGACAAGTTCCTCTCGGGCCTGCCCGGCATCCAGAAAGAGGGCTGCGACGGCCTGATCACCAGCTGCCGCTGGGTGGTGCACCGCATGCCGCAGTACACGCGCACCGTGTGCCTGGAGTTCTTTGGCAACGCCAAGGACGCCGTGCCCAGCATCGTCGACATCAAGGACTTCATGTTCGCCGAGCAAAAGCGCTCGGGCGTGCTGCTGGCCGGGCTGGAGCATCTGGACGACCGGTATCTCAAGGCCGTGGGATACGCCACCAAGAGCAAGAAGCACGGCGGGCTGCCCAAGATGGTGCTGTTTGGCGACATCGCCGGCGACGACGCCGACGCCGTGGCGCGCGTGACCAGCGAGGTCGTGCGCCTGGCGAATTCGCGCAGCGGCGAGGGCTTTGTCGCCATCAGCCCCGAGGCGCGCAAGAAGTTCTGGCTCGACCGCAAGCGCACGGCGGCGATTTCCCGCCACACCAACGCCTTCAAGATCAACGAAGACGTGGTCATTCCGCTGCCGCGCATGGCCGAGTACACCGACGGCATCGAGCGCATCAACATCGAGCTGAGCCTGCGCAACAAGATCCGCCTGTGCGACGAGCTGGGCGACTTCTTTGCGCGCGGCAACCTGCCACTGGGCAAGCAGGGCGACGCGGCCAACCCCATCCCCTCGGCCGAGGTGCTGGGCGACCGCGTGGCGCGTGCCATCGACCTGGTGGCCGAGGTGCGCGCGCTCTGGTCGGGCTGGTTGCAAGGCATGGACACCTTGTTTGCGCAGCTGCAAAACCACACGCTGCGCGCGAGCTGGAAGACGCAGCTGCGCGCGCCGCTGCAGGCGATCTTCTCGGGCGCGGCGTTTGCGCCCATCCTGGACGAGGCCACCGCCATCCACCAGCGCGTGCTCAAGGGCCGCGTCTGGGTCGCGCTGCACATGCACGCCGGCGACGGCAACGTGCACACCAACCTGCCGGTCAACAGCGACGACTACGAAATGCTGCAGACGGCGCACGAGGCCGTGGCGCGCATCATGGTGCTGGCGCGCAGCCTGGGCGGCGTGATCTCGGGCGAGCACGGCATCGGCATCACCAAGCTGGAATTTTTGACCGACGAAGAGCTGCGCCCGTTTGCCGAATACAAGCAGCGCATCGACCCCGAAGGGCGCTTCAACAAAGGCAAGCTGCTTCGAAAAGAAGAGCGGCTGGCGCAGGTGCAGCAAGCTTCAGAGGGCGATTCGACCCGAAAGTCGCTGATGTACGCCGACCTGACCAACGCCTACACGCCGAGCTTCGGCCTGATGGGGCACGAGTCGCTGATCATGCAGCAGAGCGACATCGGCGCGATCGCCGACTCGGTCAAGGACTGCCTGCGCTGCGGCAAGTGCAAGCCCGTCTGTGCCACGCACGTGCCGCGCGCCAACCTGCTCTACAGCCCGCGCAACAAGATCCTGGCGACCTCGCTGCTGGTCGAGGCTTTCCTGTACGAAGAGCAGACGCGCCGCGGCGTGTCGATCCGGCACTGGCAGGAGTTTGAAGACGTGGCCGACCACTGCACCGTCTGCCACAAGTGCGAGAAGCCCTGCCCGGTCGACATCGACTTTGGCGACGTCACCATGAACATGCGCAACTTGCTGCGCAAGATGGGCAAGAAGAGCTTCCGGCCCGGCAACGCGCTGGCCATGGCCATGCTCAACGCCACCAACCCCGACACCATTAAGCTGCTGCGCAGCGCCATGGTCGGCGTGGGCTTCAAGGCGCAGCGCATGGCGGTGGACGTGCTGCGCAAGGTGGGCCGCAGGCAGACGGCCAAGCCGCCGGCCACTGTGGGCACGGCGCCGGTCAAAGAGCAGGTGATCCACTTCATCAACAAGAAGCTGCCCGGCGGCCTGCCCAAGCGCACGGCGCGCGCGCTGCTCGACATCGAGGACAAGGACTACGTCCCGATCATCCGCAACCCCCAGGCCACGACGGCCGAGACCGAGGCGGTGTTCTACTTCCCCGGCTGCGGCTCCGAGCGCCTGTTCAGCCAGGTGGGCCTGGCCACGCAGGCCATGCTCTGGCACGCGGGCGTGCAGACCGTGCTGCCGCCGGGCTACCTGTGCTGTGGCTATCCGCAGCGCGGCTCGGGCCAGTTCGACAAGGCCGACAAGATGATCACCGACAACCGGGTGCTGTTCCACCGCGTGGCCACCACGCTGAACTACCTGGACATCAAGACGGTGGTGGTCAGCTGCGGCACCTGCTACGATCAGTTGCAGGGCTACGAATTCGGCAAGATCTTCCCGGGCAGCCGCATCATCGACATCCACGAGTACCTGCTCGAAAAGGGCATCACGCTGCCGGGCGGGCAGGGCGGCTACCTGTATCACGAGCCCTGCCACAACCCGATGAAGCAGGGCGACGCGATGCAAACCGTCAAGGCGCTGGTCGGCGACAACGTGGTCAAAAGCGAGCGCTGCTGCGGCGAGTCGGGCACGCTGGGCGTCACGCGCCCCGACATCTCGACCCAGGTGCGCTTTCGCAAGGAGGAAGAGATCCGCAAGGGCGAAGCCCAGCTGCGCGCCAGCGGCACTGTGCCGGCGCAGGCCAACGTGAAGATCCTCACCAGCTGCCCCAGCTGCCTGCAAGGCCTCAAGCGCTACGAGGACGACCTGCAAAACGGCCTGCTCGAAGCCGACTACATCGTCATCGAGATGGCCAACCAGATCCTGGGCGAGAACTGGCTGCCCGAGTTCGTGCAGCGCGCCAACAGCGGCGGCATCGAGCGGGTGCTGGTGTGACGGCTGCGACGCCCGTGGCGCCTGCGCCATCCTGCCCGCTGTGCGCGCAGGACGGCGGCCAGCTGGTCTGGCGCGGCGCCAAACTGCGCGTCATCCGCGCCGACGAGGCGGGCTTTCCGGCCTTCTACCGCGTCGTCTGGCATGCCCATGTGGCGGAGTTTTCAGACCTGAACGCCACCGACCGTGCGCACTGCATGGACGCGGTGGCCCTGGTCGAGCAGGCACTGCGCGAGCACCTGCAGCCGGCCAAGATCAACCTGGCCGCTCTGGGCAACATGGTGCCGCACCTGCACTGGCACGTGATCGCACGCTTTGGGTGGGACAGCCACTTTCCCGCGCCGGTGTGGGCGGCGGCGCAGCGCGAGCGCGCTGCCGAGCGCGAAGAGCAGGTGCGCAGCCAGCTCGCGCGCGCCGAGGCCCATATGGGCCTGGGGTTGGCACGGCTATAGCGGCCTGGCCCGGCCGGCGGGTGGGACAATGGCCGCTGCTTTTTCAGTTTTCGAGGTACGTCCATGGCAGGTCTGAAAGCGGGCGCGCCCACGCCCGAGTCGATCACGGTGCATGAAAAATCGCGCGTGCTCGAGGTGGTGTTTTCCGATGGTGCGCAGTTCCGCATCCCCTTCGAGCTGATGCGCGTGTATTCGCCCTCGGCCGAAGTCATGGGCCATGGCCCGGGGCAGGAGGTGCTGCAGACCGGCAAGCGCGAGGTCACGGTCACCGCGCTGGCGCCGATCGGCAATTACGCCATCCAGCCGCAGTTTTCGGACGGCCATGACAGCGGCATTTTTTCGTGGGACTACCTGTACGACCTTGGCCAGCGCCAGCAGGAGCGGTGGAACGACTATCTGCAGCGCCTGGCCGCGGCGGGCGTCGACCGCGACGCCCCGATGCCCGCCAAGGGCGGCGGCCACGGGTGCGCAAGCCATTGAGCGCCGCAGCGGCCGGATCTGCTGCTTCGGAATTCATAGCTGGTGGCGCTTTGCCCATAAGCGCTGAAGCCCTATTGGATCAAAATTCCACGGCGATACCCCACAGAACTGCGGGGTTGTCACCACACACGCTAGCATCACGCCCATGAGCACCACGCATTTCGGGTTCGAGTCGGTAGACGAAAAAGACAAGGCACGCCGCGTGCGCGGCGTGTTTGACTCCGTGGCGTCCAAATACGACGTGATGAACGACCTCATGTCGGGTGGCCTGCACCGCGCCTGGAAGGCCTACACCGTGATGGTCGCCAATCTGCGCGAAGGCAGCCAGGTGCTCGACATTGCGGGCGGCACCGGCGACCTGTCGCTGGCGTTTTCCAAGAAGGTCGGGCGCAGCGGCCGCGTGGTGCACACCGACATCAACGAGGCCATGCTGCGCACCGGCCGCGACCGGCTCATCGACGCCGGTGTGGTCTTGCCGACGCTGGTCTGCGACGCAGAGAAGCTGCCCTTCCCGGACGCGCACTTCGACGTGGTCAGCGTGGCTTTCGGCCTGCGCAACATGACGCACAAGGACGCAGCGCTGGCCGAGATGTGCCGTGTGCTCAAGCCCGGCGGCAAGCTGCTGGTGCTCGAATTTTCCAAGATCGCCAAGCCGCTGGCCAAGGCCTACGACTGGTATTCCTTCAATGTGCTGCCGCAGATCGGCCGCCTGATCGCGGGCGACGCCGAAAGTTACCGCTATCTGGCCGAGTCGATCCGCATGCACCCGGGCCAGGAGGAGCTCAAGGCCTTGATGCACCAAGCCGGCTTTGGCCATGTGGACTATCACAACATGACGGGCGGCATCGTCGCGCTGCATGTAGGTATCAAGTGTTGACTGAACGGAGAACCAAGATATGAAAAAACTGTGGCCCGCCCTGCTTGTGGCGATCATGATGGTGGCGTCACTTCCTGACGCGGAGGCTGCGCGCATGGGCGGCGGCAGGTCGATGGGCCGGCAGTCCAGCAATGTGACGCAGCGCCAGGCAACGCCCCCCAGCAACGCGCCCGGCGCACCGACGCAAAACGTCAACAACGCCGCCACCAAGCCGGCACCGGCGGCGCCTGCCGCCGCCGCGCCCAAGAAACCCTGGGGCGCCATGCTCGGCGGCCTGGCCGCCGGCCTCGGCCTGGCGTGGCTCGCCCATTCGCTGGGCATGGGCGAAGGCTTTGGCCAGATCCTGATGATTGCTTTGCTGGCGATGGCGGCGTTTGCCATCTTCAAGATGGTCATGCGCTCCCGCAAGCCCGCAGGCGCGGCGCAGGGCGGGGCACCGTTCGCCTTCCAGGGCGCGGGCTCCGCTTCGCCCGAGACCGCCACCGTGCCGCGCGACTACAGCCCGGACAAGGTGGGCAACGACGCGTCGGCCCGTCCCTGGGAACGCGGCGCCACGTCCGGGGACACTGCGCGACAGTCCGGCGGCGGCTCGATGATCGGCTCGGCCCTGTCGGGTTCGCAGAACTGGGGCATCCCCGAGGGCTTTGACACCGCTGGTTTCCTCGAGGCGGCCAAACGCAACTTCTCCACGCTGCAGGCGGCGTGGGACCGCTCGGACGTGGCCACGCTGCGCTCCATGATGACCGACGGCATGCTCGAGGAAATCCGCGCCCAGCTGGCCGAGCGCGAGTCGCACCGCGGCGGCGCCCAGCCGAACCACACCGAGGTGGTGATGATCGAGGCGCAGTTGCTGGGCATCGAAGACCTGGGCGAAGCCTACATGGCCAGCGTCGAGTTCTCCGGCATGATCCGCGAGGAGCCCTCGTCGGGCCCCAGCCCGTTCCGTGAAGTCTGGAACATGACGAAGGCCAAGAGCGGCGCCAGCGGCTGGCTCGTGGCCGGGGTGCAGGCACTGCAATAACGCAGCGCGGCGCGCCGCGCGCAGTTCAGGGAATAATCGGGGACTATGGCAACACAGTCCCCTTTTTCTTTTCTTGGCAGCGTGTTTGAGCGCCTTGCCGCCGGCCCGCAGCCGCCCGAGTGGCTAGCACACGAAGTGCAGCACCGCGCCGTGCTGTTCCTCAACCATGTGCTGATGCAGGAGCGCGCGGCCACCGAGCGCCTGGCGCGCCAAAGCGGCCGGGTGGCTCGCCTCCAGTGGCGCGGCTATTCCATGGCGCTGCAGGTCACCCCCGCGGGACTGTTCGATCTGGCCCCGCCCACGCAAGAGCCCCATCTGCGCCTGGAGGCCACGCAAACCTCGCCACTCGACCTTGCGCAGTCTGCCCTGCGCGGCGACAAGCCGGCCGTGCGCATCGAGGGCGACGTGCAGCTCGCCGCCGATCTGCAGTGGCTGGCAGATAACGTGCGCTGGGACGCTGAAGAAGACCTGGCGCGCCTAGTGGGCGATGTGCCTGCGCACATGCTCGCCGGCATGGCACGGCGGTCGGTGGAGGCGTTGCGCCAGTTCGTGGGGGCGCGCATCGCCCTCGCGCCAGCCCCTGCCAGCCACCCCGCCGCTGCCCCCGCGGCCGACAGCGGCGACCGGGCCGCACCATGAAGCGCTTCTTCCGCGGCGCCACCATTGTCTGGGTGGCGCTGCGCTACGGCCTGGACGAGCTGGTTTTGACCAGCTTTCAAAAGCCTTGGTTGCGCCTGCTCGCCCGTGTGGTGTCGGTGGGGCGCAACCTGCAGGCACCGCGCGGCCAGCGCCTGCGCGAGGCGCTTGAGCGGCTGGGGCCGATCTTTGTGAAGTTCGGACAGGTGCTGTCGACCCGGCGCGACCTTATGCCGCCCGACATTGCCGATGAACTGGCGCTGTTGCAGGACCGCGTGCCGCCGTTCGATTCTGCGATTGCCGTGGCGACGATCGAGCGCGCGTTCCGCCGACCCCTGGCCGAGGTGTTCGAAACCTTCGAGCACGATCCGGTCGCCAGCGCCTCGATCGCACAGGTCCACTTTGCCACCCTGCGCGACCGCCGCGGCCTGCTGCACCAGGTCGCGGTGAAGGTGCTGCGCCCGGGCATGCTGCCGGTGATCGAGAAGGATTTGGGGCTCATGCGCACGATGGCCGGCTGGCTCGAAGGCCTGTCCGCCGATGGCAAGCGCCTCAAGCCGCGCGAGGTGGTGGCGGAGTTTGACAACTACCTGCACGACGAGCTGGACCTGGTGCGCGAGGCGGCCAATGCGGCGCAGTTGCGGCGCAACATGGAAGGCCTGGGCCTGGTGGAAATCCCCATCATCCACTGGGACTTCTGCCACGCGGAGGTGATGGTGATGGAGCGCATGAACGGCGTGCCCATCAGCCAGGTCGAGCGCTTGCGGGCGGCCGGCGTGGACATTCCCAAACTGGCGCGCGACGGTGTCACGATCTTCTTTACGCAGGTGTTCCGCGACGGCTTCTTCCACGCCGACATGCACCCGGGCAACATCCAGGTCAGCCTGGAGCCGGCCACGTTCGGGCGCTACATCTCGCTGGACTTCGGCATCGTCGGCACGCTGACCGAGTCCGACAAGGAGTACCTGGCGCAAAACTTCGTGGCCTTCTTCCGGCGCGACTACAAGCGCGTGGCTGAACTGCACATTGAAAGCGGCTGGGTGCCGCCCGAGACGCGGGTCAACGAGCTCGAGTCGGCCATCCGAACTGTCTGCGAGCCGTACTTTGACAGGCCGCTCAAGGAGATTTCGCTTGGCATGGTGCTGATGCGCCTGTTCCAGACCTCGCGGCGCTTCCAGGTCGAGATCCAGCCGCAGCTCGTGCTGCTGCAAAAGACGCTGCTCAACATCGAGGGCCTGGGGCGCCAGCTCGATCCCGACCTCGACCTCTGGAGCACGGCCAAGCCTTTCCTGGAAAAGTGGATGCTCGACCAGATGGGACCGCAGCGGATGTGGCGCGAACTCCGTGCCCAGGCCCCGCATTACGCACAGCTGCTGCCCGAATTGCCGCGCCTGCTGCACGATTACCTGCGCCGCGGCACGCCGCGCCAGCAACGCGGCCAGCGCGAGCTGCTGGAGCTCCTGCGCGAGCAAAAACGCACCAACCGCCTGCTGCAAAGCCTGGTCTATGGCGGGGTCGGGTTTTTGCTCGGGCTCCTGGCGATGCAGTGGCTGGTGCGCGTACGCATCTTCTGAACGGGCGTGGTCTGAAGGCGCGCCCGCTGTCGCCCACAAGCGACATGAAGGGCCGGGTTTGCGGGGTTTTGCGCTGATAATGCGCGGCGTTTTGTTGCAACCCCTTTGAGCTTTGGAGCGGCGCATGCTGGTGACTTTCATTGTTTTTTACCTGCTGGCCTCCATGGCGATCGGTCTGTTTGCCGCCACGCGGGTGCACAACACCGCAGACTACGCGGTGGCCGGCCGCAGCCTGCCGCTGGCCGTGATCATTGCGACCACGTTCGCGACCTGGTTTGGCTCGGAAACCGTGCTCGGGGTCTCGGCGCGCTTCATCGATGGCGGGCTGGGCGAGGTGGTGGAAGACCCGTTTGGTGCTTCCATGTGCCTGGTGCTCGTCGGCCTGTTCTTTGCGTACCGGCTTTACCAGAAGAACCTGATCACGCTGGGCGATTACTACCGCCAGCGCTACGGCCGCACCATTGAGGTGGTGTGTTCGTGCATCATCTTGTTCAGCTACCTGGGCTGGGTGGCCGCGCAGGTCACGGCGTTGGGCCTGGTGTTCAACCTGCTCACGCAGGGCGCGCTCTCGATTACCACCGGCATGGTGCTGGGAACGGCGGTGGTCTTGATCTACACGCTGTACGGCGGCATGTGGTCGGTGGCGCTGACCGACTTTGTCCAGATGATCGTGATCGCCCTCGGGTTGATCGCCATCGCCTTTTATGCGGCCGACCTGGCCGGTGGCGCGGGCAAGGTCATCGACTTTGCGGCGCGCGAAGGCAAATTCCAGTTCTTTCCGCGGGACGGCGGCTTCAAGCAGTGGACGTTCTTTTTTGCCGCGGCCATCACCATGATGCTGGGCTCGATTCCGCAGCAGGACGTGTTCCAGCGCGTCATGTCGTCGAACAGCGCCCGCACGGCGCGCAACGGCCCGATCATCGGCGGCATCCTGTATTTGCTGTTCGCCTTCATTCCCATGTTCGTGGTCACCGCTGCGGTGCTGATCATGCCCGAGACGGCGCAGGCCCTGCTCAAGGACGATCCGCAGAAGGTGCTGCCCACGCTGGTGATGGAGCGCATGCCGCTGGCGTTGCAGGTGGCCTTTTTTGGCGCGCTGCTCTCGGCCATCATGTCCACGGCCTCTGCGACCCTGCTGGCGCCCGCGACCACGTTTGTCGAGAACATCCTGCGCAACCTGCGCCCCGGCATGAGCGATGCCGCCACCCTCAAGGCGATGCGCGTCTCGGTGCTGGTGTTCACGCTGGTGGTGCTCGCCTATGCCATCACCATGCAGGGCACCTCGATCTATGAAATGGTGTCGGGCGCCTACCAGGTGCCTCTGGTGGGGGCTTTTGTGCCTTTGGTGTTTGGCCTCTACTGGAAGCGTGCCACCACGCAGGGAGCGCTCTGCGCCGTGGCGCTGGGCCTGGGGGTCTGGCTCCTGTTCGTGGCCACGCCGGTGCTGTCGTCAGCGTTCCCGCAGCAACTCGCCGGCGTGCTGGCCGCACTGGCGGGCATGGTGGCGGGGTCGCTGGCGCCGCAATGGACCGCAGACCACAAGGGCCACGTGCGCCACTACCAGGGCACGCCGGTCTGAGCCGAGCGCACGCTGGAGTCCAAGCGCGCGGTCCGGCTGCGCGCTTGAACAGGGGCAGGCCGCCTATAATTGAAGGTTTTGCACTTCCAGCCTTCTTATTGCCATGCCTATCTATGCCTACAAATGCGGCTCCTGTGGCCATGCCAAGGATGTGCTGCAGAAAATTTCTGCCGATCCCCTGACGGTTTGCCCGGCCTGTGGCGCCGAGGCGTTCACCAAGCAGGTGACTGCGGCCGGTTTCCAGCTCAAGGGCTCGGGCTGGTATGTCACCGATTTTCGCGGCGGCAATTCTGGCGCCAGTGCAGCACCCGCCACGCCGGCCGCGGCGGGCGATGCCGGCACGGCCCCTGCGGCCAAGGCTGACGCCGCTGCCGCACCTGCCAGCGCCCCGGCTGCCACCCCGACCACGAACTGAGCGCAGTTGATGGCACCCTTGCGCAAATGGCTGTTCACGGGCCTTTTGGTGATCGTTCCGGGAGCGATCACCATCGCGGTGCTCAACTGGATCGTCGGCCTGCTCGACCAGACCCTGCTCATCCTGCCCGGGGCCTGGCATCCGGACAAATTGCTGGGCCTCCATATTCCGGGTTTCGGCGTGGTGCTCACGCTGGTGATCCTGCTGGCGGTGGGGGCCACCGCGAGCAACTTCGCCGGTCGCAAACTGGTGCAATGGGGGGACGCCCTCGTCAGCCGCATTCCGGTGGTGCGCTCCATCTATTCCAGCGTCAAGCAGGTGTCGGACACGCTCTTTTCCGAGAGTGGCAACGCATTTCGCACCGCCGTGCTGGTGCAGTGGCCGCGCGAAGGCGTCTGGACCGTGGCCTTCGTCACGGGTGCGCCCAGCGGCGAGGTCGCGGCCTACCTGCGCGATGAATTCCTCAGCGTCTACGTGCCGACCACGCCCAACCCCACGGGCGGCTATTTCGTGATGGTGCGCAAGAGCGACTGCATCGAGCTCGACATGAGCGTGGATGCCGCCCTGCGCTACATCGTTTCCATGGGCGTGGTGGCACCCAGCGACCCCGCTCTTGCAAACCCCAAATAAACCTTTTACCAACGCGCCCTTGCCGGCGCCGGAAGTCTTGCCATGGCCATGCGTTCCCACTATTGCGGTCTTGTCACCGAAGCCCTGTTGGGCCAAACCGTCACCCTCGCAGGCTGGGTGAACCGCCGCCGCGACCATGGCGGCGTGATCTTCATCGACCTGCGCGACCGCGAAGGCTATGTGCAGGTGGTGTGCGACCCCGACCGTGCCGAAATGTTCAAAACCGCCGAAGGCGTGCGCAACGAGTTCTGCGTGCAGGTCAAGGGCCTGGTGCGCGCGCGCCCCGAGGGAACGACCAACGACAGCTTGAAGAGCGGCAAGATCGAGGTGCTGTGCCACGAACTGAACGTGCTCAATCCCTCGGTGACGCCGCCGTTCCAGCTCGACGAAGAGAACCTGTCGGAGACCACCCGGCTCACGCACCGCGTGCTCGACCTGCGCCGCCCCTACATGCAGAACAACCTGATGCTGCGCTACCGCGTGACGATGGAAGTGCGCAAGTTCCTCGACGCCCATGGCTTTGTCGACATCGAAACGCCCATGCTCACCAAGAGCACGCCCGAAGGCGCGCGCGACTACCTCGTGCCCAGCCGCGTGCACGACGGCCACTTCTTCGCGCTGCCGCAGTCGCCCCAGCTGTTCAAGCAGCTCCTGATGGTGGCGGGCTTCGACCGCTACTACCAGATCACCAAGTGCTTCCGCGACGAAGATCTGCGCGCCGACCGCCAGCCCGAGTTCACGCAGATCGATATCGAAACCTCGTTCATGGAAGAGCAGGACATCCGTGACATGTTCCAGGGCATGGTCAAGACCGTGTTCCAGAACACGCTGGGCGTGGATCTGGGCGAATTTCCGGTCATGACCTACCAAGACGCAGCCTACCGCTTTGGCTCGGACAAGCCCGATCTGCGCGTCAAGCTCGAATTCACCGAACTCACCGACGTGATGAAGGACGTGGACTTCAAGGTGTTCTCGGGTGCCGCCAACATGAAGAAAGGCCGCGTGGTGGCCCTGCGCGTGCCCGGCGGCGCACGCGAAGCCGGCGGCCTCTCGCGCGGCGAGATCGACGGTTACACCGAGTTCGTCAAGATCTACGGCGCCAAGGGCCTGGCCTACATCAAGGTCAACGATCTGGCCAAGGGCCGCGACGGCCTGCAATCGCCCATCGTCAAGAACATCCATGACGCGGCCATCGCCGAGATCCTGCAGCGCACCGGCGCGCAGGACGGCGACCTGCTGTTCTTCGGTGCCGACAAGGAAAAGGTCGTCAACGACGCCATTGGCGCGCTGCGCATCAAGATCGGCCACAGCGAGTTCGGCAAGAAGAACGGCCTGTTCGAGGACCGCTGGGCGCCGCTGTGGGTGGTGGACTTCCCGATGTTCGAGCACGACGAGGAAAACGACCGCTGGGTCGCCGTGCACCACCCCTTCACCGCGCCCAAGGACGGCCACGAGGACTACATGGTCACCGCCCCCGAGAAGTGCATCTCCAAGGGTTACGACATGGTGCTCAACGGCTGGGAGATGGGCGGCGGGTCCGTGCGCATCCACCGTGCCGACGTGCAGCAGAAGGTGTTTGACGCGCTCAAGATCACGCCCGAAGAGGCGCAGCAGAAGTTCGGCTTCCTGCTCGACGCGCTGCAGTACGGTGCGCCGCCGCACGGCGGCCTGGCCTTTGGCCTGGACCGCATCGTGACGATGATGACCGGCGCCGAATCGATCCGCGACGTGATCGCCTTCCCCAAGACGCAGCGCGCCCAGTGCCTGCTCACGCAGGCGCCCAGCCCGGTGGACGAAAAGCAGTTGCGCGAACTGCACATTCGCCTGCGCAATGTGGATGCCGTGAAGGCGGGCTGAAGCCCGGTTGCGGCGCTGTCCGCCGGTTGACGCAATCCAAGAAGCGGCAGGGCCTGGGGCCCGGGCCGCTTTTTTTTTGGCCTGGGCAAGCTGCGTGCCGTAAAGGCGGCGCTGCGGTAGGGATCTTGTCGTACAGCGGTGCCGTGCTTCGGGGTGTATTCTGGGCTTCCCAACCACAGACACGATGACGTCCAACCCCAAAATCCCCCAGTCGGTGCTGGTGGTCATCCACACCGCCGCGCTCGATGTGCTGCTGCTCCGCCGTGCCGACACGGACGCTGATTTCTGGCAGTCGGTGACCGGCAGCAAAGACAGCCTGGCCGAGAGCTGGCGCGACACGGCGCTGCGCGAAGTGCAGGAAGAGACCGGTATCGACGCCGGCACCGGCGCGTGCGCCCTGGTCGACTGGCAGCTGCAGAACGTCTACAGCATCTACCCGCAGTGGCTGCACCGCTATGCGCCCGGCGTGCGCCAGAACACCGAGCACCTCTTTGGCCTGCAGGTTCCGGCCGGCACGCCAGTCGCCTTGAATCCGCGCGAGCACACCGCATGTGCATGGCTGCCCTGGCGCGAGGCGGCCGAGCGCTGCTTCTCTCCCTCCAACGCCGAGGCCATCCTCTTGTTGCCACAATTTTGCCGACCATGATCACGCATTCCGACGACTCTGCCGGCATCCTGCGGGTTGCCACCTACAACATCCACAAAGGCGTGCAGGGCATAGGCCCCGCGCGCCGGCTGGAGATCCACAACCTAGGGCACGCGGTCGAGCAGCTCGATGCCGACATCGTCTGCCTGCAGGAGGTGCGCAAGATGCACCGCCGCGAGGCGCAGTACTTCGAGCGCTGGCCCGAGGTGTCGCAGGCCGAATTCCTGGCGCCCGAGGGCTACGAGTCGGTCTACCGCACCAACGCGTTCACGCGCCATGGCGAGCATGGCAATGCGCTGCTCACGCGCTGGCCCGTGATCGGCCACCAGCACGAGGACATTTCCGACCACCGCTTCGAGCAGCGCGGCCTGCTGCATGTCGAGGTCGACATCCAGGGCCAGCATGTGCACGTGATCGTCGTGCACCTGGGCCTGGTTCCGGGCAGCCGCGTGCGCCAGGTGCAGCGGCTGCGCCAGTTCATCGAACGCGAAGTGCCCTCGCATGCGCCGCTGGTCGTGGCGGGCGATTTCAACGACTGGGGCCTGCAGGTCAAGCACACGCTCGCGCGCTTCGGGCTGATCGAGTTCGATGCCACGCAGGCCCTGACCTATCCGGCGCGGTTGCCCATCGTGCAGCTGGACCATATCTATGTGCGCGGGCTCACGCCATTGGGCCTGAAGGTGCCGCGGGGGCGCATCTGGTGGCGCATGTCCGACCACCTGCCGCTGATCGCCGAGTTCCGGGTGTAGCCGCTTGGCCACCCCCCTTGCACCACACCACCGCCGCCCTGAGGCCGGGCGTCCGCACGGTGCGCCGTGGAGGGCCGCGGTGTGAAAAATGGCCTGGTCCTCGGCGACGGGCACCGCGTGCAGCTGCTGCAAGGTGCCGCCGAGCTGTTTCCGGCCCTGGTGCGCGCCATGGATGCGGCCGTGGTCGACATCCAGTTCGAAACCTACATCTTCGACTTCACGGGTGCCAGCGTCGGTGTGGCCGAGGCGCTGGAGCGCGCCGCCCAGCGCGGGGTGCGCACGCAACTGGTGGTCGATGGCGTGGGCACCGGCCCGCTGCCGCCGCAGTGGCAGCAGCGCTTTGCCGCGGCGGGCGTGCAGTTTCGCGTCTATTCCCCGCTGGGGCCGCTGGGCCTGCTGCTGCCCCACCGCTGGCGCCGGCTGCACCGCAAGCTCTGCGTGGTCGATGGGCGCATGCTGTTTTGTGGCGGCATCAACGTGCTCGACGACTTCCACGACCCCAATTACGGTGCGCTGGACGCGCCGCGCCTGGACTTCGCCGTCCAGGCCACGGGCCGCCTCGTGGTCCAAGCCAGCGACGCGATGGAAAAGCTCTGGCAGCGCATGCAGGCGGTGCGCGACGTGCGGGCCCACCGCCTGCCACAGGCCGTGCGTGCGCTGCGCGCGGCCCATGTCGCCTCCCTCGGCGAGGAGGCCGCGGAAGCGGCGCTGCCGGGCCCGCGCATGCGCGCCGCGCTGGTGCTGCGCGACAACGTGCGCAACCGCAGCCGCATCGAAAAGGCCTACCTGCGCGCCATCGGTTTCGCGCGCGAGGAAATCATCATCGCCAACGCCTACTTCGTGCCCGGGCGCAAGCTGCGCCGCGCGCTGGTGCACGCGGCCGAGCGCGGCGTGCGCGTGCGCCTGCTGCTGCAGGGGCGCTATGAATATTTCATGCAGTACCACGCGGCCCGGCCGGTGTACGGCGCGCTGCTGGCGGCGGGCGTCGAGATCCACGAGTATTCGCCGAGCTTCCTGCACGCCAAGGTCGCGGTGATCGATGCGCTGTGGCCGCGCCCCTGGGCCACGGTGGGCTCGTCCAACCTCGATCCGCTGTCGCTGCTGCTGGCGCGCGAGGCCAACGTGGTCGTCGAAGACGCGGCCTTCGCCGAGGGCCTGCGCGCGCGCCTGGTGCACGCCATGGAGCACGCGGGCCACCTGCTCGACCCCGCCCAGTACGCCGCCCGGCCCTGGCGCGAGCGCGCGCTCGACGGCGTGGCTTTCGCGCTCATGCGCACGGCGCTCTGGGTCTCTGGCAAGAGCTATTGAGGGTTCTCTGAATGCTATTGTTTTTATAGCTTTCTGCGCTTGCTGGTATTGCGCTGAACGGCAAAAACCCTTGGAGTATTGCCCGCGCGGTTCGCTGTTACCATGCCGGCATGTTCAGACAAACCGCCGCCGACATGAATCCTGCCAACCCCGACGAAGGCACGCCGGTCTCCGTCAAGATCCGCGAGCGGCTGGGCGCTGCGCGCAAGCGCTTTCATGCCAACGACAACATCGCCGAGTTCATCGAGCCCGGCGAACTCGAGCTGCTGCTCGACGAGGTCGAAGCCAAGATGCAGGGCGTGCTCGACAGCCTGGTCATCAACACCGCGGGCGACCACAACACCCACAACACCGCGCGCCGCGTGGCCAAGATGTACCTCAACGAGGTGTTCAAGGGCCGCTACGTCGCGCAGCCGCCGATCACCGAGTTCCCGAACGCCGAGCACCTCAACGAGCTGATGATCGTCGGCCCGATCACCGTGCGCAGTGCCTGCAGCCACCATTTCTGCCCCGTCATCGGCAAGATCTGGATCGGCGTGCTGCCCAACGAGCACACCAACGTGATCGGCCTGTCGAAGTACGCGCGCCTGGTCGACTGGGTCATGGGCCGCCCGCAGATCCAGGAAGAGGCCGTGGTGCAGCTGGCGGACCTGATCATGGAAAAGACCCAGCCCGACGGCCTGGCCATCGTCATGGAGGCATCCCATTTCTGCATGTCCTGGCGCGGCGTGCGCGAGATGGACAGCAAGATGCTCAACTCCGTCATGCGCGGCGTCTTCCTCAAAGACCCGTCGCTGCGGCGCGAATTTTTGTCCCTCATTCCCGGAAGGAATTGACATGTTGGTACGCCTGCTCTATGCGAGCCGTGCGGTCGATACCTCGCCCGACGCCATCGAAGCCATCCTGACCCAGTCGCGCCAGCACAACCCGGGCTGCGGCATCACCGGCATCCTCTGCTACGGCGGGGGCATCTTCCTGCAGGCCATCGAAGGCGGACGCTCCGCGGTCAATGAGCTCTACGGCCACATCCAGCGCGACCCACGCCACAAGAATGTCGAGCTGCTGCACTACGAAGAGATCACCGAACGGCGCTTTGGCGGCTGGACCATGGGCCAGGCCAACCTGTCCAAGGTCAACCACTCCATCTTGCTCAAGTACTCTGAAAAGCCCGAGCTCGACCCGTACTCCGTGTCGGGCAAGGTGTCGTTTGCGCTGCTCGAAGAGCTGATGGCGACGGCCTCCATCATCGGCAGGGCATAAGTGAACACCGCCCTGCGTCGCGTCGCTCCTTCCCCCCGCTCGCGCATCGCTGCGCGATGCGGGCAGGGGGACGCCACCGGTGCAGCGGGGCGGCCTTTGCACGGTGGCCGCTGGCCTGGGCCGCGCCGGTCTCAGTCGCACCGGATGGAGCACAGCGCAGTCGATCACTGATTTTCTTCCGCGCCATGGCACGGCCGCAGTCCTGAAGGGCTGTGGCCATTTGTTTTTCATGACCCTCACCGCCTTTGCCCTCATCCTTCTCGCCGGCCTGATCCATGCCTGCTGGAACATCGCCGCCAAGAAAGCGGGGGGCGATGCGCGTTTCGCGTTCTTCACGGCCGTGCTGATGATGCTGTTCTGGGCGCCGCTGGGCTGGTGGGTGGGGCGCGACGTCGTGCCGCTGTGGGGCCTGCAGGAATGGGCCTTTGTGGTCGCCAGTGGCGTGCTGCATGTGTTTTATTACGTCATCCTGCTGCGTGGCTACCGCAAGGCCGACCTCACCGTGGTCTACCCGCTGGCGCGCGGTTCGGGGCCGCTGCTGTCCTCGCTGGTGGCGATCGCGCTGCTGGGCGAGCAGATTACGGCCCTCGGCCTGCTGGGCATTGCGGGCGTGGTCGGCGGCGTGTTCCTGATCGCCGGCGGCCCGGGGCTGCTGCGCGCCTCGCACGACCCGCAGGCGCGTGCGCGCGTGCACTTGGGGCTGGCCTACGGCGTGCTGACAGGGGTCTTCATCGCCAGCTACACCCTGGTCGATGGCTACGCTGTCAAGGTCGTGCTGATGTCGCCCATCCTCATCGACTACATGGGCAATTTCGTGCGCGTGGCCTTGCTGGCGCCGGCCGTGCTGCGCGACCTGCCCACCGCCGCCGTGCTGTGGCGCGCGCAGTGGCGCTTTGCGCTGCTGGTAGCCGTGGTCAGCCCGGTGGCCTATGTGTTGGTGCTCTACGCCATGCAGCAGGCGCCGCTGTCGCACGTGGCGCCGGCGCGCGAGGTCTCCATGCTGTTCGCCGCCCTCATCGGCGGCCACCTGCTGGGCGAGGGCGACCGCGCGGCACGCGTGCTGGGCGCGCTGTGCATCGCCGCCGGCGTGGCGGCGCTGGCGCTGGGCTGAACGCGCATGGCCACGCCCGCTGCGGCCATCGCCACCCCGCTGCTGGGCTGCGACTTCTCCAGCCGCCCGAGCCGGCGCAAGCCCATCATGCTGGCGCTGGGCGAGCGGCGCGGCGGCCGCGTCGTTCTGGCCGGCCTGCAGCGTTTTGCCACGCTCGAAGATTTTGGCCGCTGGCTGGCCGAGCCGCGCCCCTGGGTGGGCGGCTTTGACCTGCCGTTCGGCCTGCCGCGCGAACTGCTGCAGACCCTGGGCTGGCCGCTGCAGTGGCAGGCCTGCATGCGCCACTACCGGTCGCTCACGCGTGCGCAGGTGCGCGACGTCTTTGCCGCCTTTTGCGCCGGGCGCCCCGCAGGCGGCAAGTTTGCGCACCGCGCCACCGATGGCCCGGCGGGCTCCAGCCCGAGCATGAAATGGGTCAACCCGCCCGTGGCATACATGCTGCATGCCGGCGTGCCACTGCTGCTCGATGCGGGCGTGCACCTGCCCGGCCTGCACGCGGGCGAGGACCGGGACGGGGCGCGGCGCGTGGCCGTGGAGGCCTACCCGGGTCTGCTGGCGCGCGAGGTGCTGGGGCGGCGCAGCTACAAGAGCGACGCGCGCGCCCAGCAGACGGCCGAGCGCCTGCTCGCGCGCAAGGACCTGGTCACCGCGCTGGAACACGGCCAGACCCGGCTGTGTCTGCAGCTCAAGCTCAGCCATACGCAGCGCGATGCCCTGGTCGACGACGTCAGCGGCGACAGCCTGGACGCCGTGCTGTGCCTGCTGCAGGCCGCCTGGGCCGAGCGCGCGCACGCGGCGGGCGATCCGCTCTACGGCCTGCCGCCCGGCATGGACCCGCTCGAAGGCTGGATCGTCACGGCGTGAGGCGGCGGCGGCCATGGCCCGCAGGCCCGGGCGCACAATGGCAGGCTGTGTCCTTTCCGTTCTCTGGAGCCGCATTTCCATGCCTTCTCTTGAAACCCTGGTGGCGTTTTTTGGTGTCGCCGTCCTGCTGGGCCTGACGCCCGGCCCCGACAACCTCTTCGTGCTGCTGCAGTCGGCCCAGCGCGGCTGGCGCGCTGGCATGGCCGTGGTGCTGGGCCTGTGCGCGGGGCTCGTGGTGCACACGGCGGCCGTGGCGCTGGGGCTGGCGGCGGTGTTCGCGGCCTCGGCGCTGGCGTTCACCGCGCTCAAGTTCTGCGGCGCCGCTTACCTGGCGTGGCTCGCGTGGCACAGCCTGCGCGCGCCGGTGGCGGTGGTCGATGGGGCGGTGGGCGATGGCGCCACAGGTGAAGAAGGGGCCGGAGCCAACGGCCAGAGCGCGCGCGGCGCTGCAGCGGCCCCGGGCCTGGCGCGCATGGTGGGGCGCGGCATGGTGATGAACCTCACCAACCCCAAGGTGCTGATCTTCTTCCTGGCATTCCTGCCGCAGTTCGCCGACCCGGCGCGCGGCAGCGTGGCGCCGCAGCTCATGGTGCTGGGCGTGGTCTTCATGCTGGCGACCTTGCTGGTGTTCGGTGCCATCGCCTGCTTTTCGGGGGCCTTCGGGGTGCTGCTGCAGCGCTCGGCGCGCGCGCAGCGCTGGCTCAACCGGGTGGCGGGGCTGGTCTTTCTCGGGCTGGCGGTGCGCCTGGCCACGGTGACGCGGTAAATTGTGCTATGTAAAATATAGCTGTAATCGCTCGACAGATAAGCGTTTGAAGCCAAAAACACCCAAAAAATGACACCGCGCAGGACGATGCTCCCATGACCGAACTGATCCTCATCCGCCACGGCGAGACCGACTGGAACCGCGAGCTGCGCTTCCAGGGCCAGGTGGACGTGCCGCTCAACGCCACCGGCCATGCGCAGGCGCAGCGCCTGGCGCAGCGGCTGGCACGCGAAGGCGTGCGGGCCGACCACCTGGTCAGCAGCGACCTGCTGCGCACGCAGCAAACCGCGCAGCCCGTGCTGGGCGCGCTGCTGCCGCAGCTGCGCCTGGAGGCGCTGGTCGACCGCGCGCTGCGCGAGCAGAGTTTTGGCGTGGTCGATGGCATGCGCGTGGACGACATCAAGGCCCAACATGCCGGCGCCTGGGCGCAGTGGCTGCGCTTCCAGGCCGATTCTGGCATGCCCGGGGGCGAAACCACGCGCCAGTTCCATGCGCGTGTGATGGACGCGCTGCGGCGCCTGGCGCAGGCACACGCGGGCCAGACGCTGGTGGTGGTGACGCACGGCGGCGTGCTCGACATGGTGTGGCGCACCGCGCATGGCCTGGGATTGGCGGGTCCGCGCCAGAGCGACATTCCCAACGCCGCCTTCAACCGCGTGCGCATGCACGGCGATGCCATCGACATCCTGCGCTGGGCCGACACGCGGCACCTGGAGGGTTTGCCCGCGCAGCCGGTGTACGACCAGGCGAAGGCGCAGGCCGACTCCGAGGCCGGCGCAGCCCTCAAGCCTGCGTAAACCGGATCGCCGATCGCCCGGTGGGGTGTGGCGGTGGCCTGCGGCAGCAGCGCTGTCGACCCTGTCAGGGAGGGATTGCGCGCGCCCCCGAGTGCGGCGACCATGATGCTCCCATGGACCATTCTCTCGACCCTGTGGCACGCACCCTGGACAGCGCCTCGCTGGCGCACCTGAAAACCTGGGTCGGCACCACCGAAACGCTGGACGACACCGTCACCGCCGCCCCCGTGCAAGCCCTCAGCGCGACCTTGGACCGCGACGATCCGCCTCCCCGGACCGGCACGCCGCTGCCGCCGCTGTGGCACTGGCTGTATTTCTTGCCACACCCGCGCCAGAGCGCGCTGGGCCCGGACGGCCACGCCCGGCGCGGCGGCTTCCTGCCGCCGGTGCCGCTGCCGCGCCGCATGTGGGCCGGGGGCCGCCTGCAGTGGCAGCCGGGCAACCCCCTGGTGGTGGGCGATGCCGTGCGGCGCACCTCGCGCATCGCCTCGGTCACGCACAGGGCGGGGCGCACGGGCGACCTGCTGTTCGTGCAGGTGCAGCACGCAGTGCACAACGCGCGGGGCCTGGCACTCACGGAGGAGCACGACATCGTCTACCGCGCGGCCGCGCGGGCCGATGACCCGGCGCCACCGCCCATGCCGGCCGAGCAAGGCGCCGCCTGGCAGCGCGACATCGTGCCCGACGATGTGCTGCTGTTCCGCTATTCGGCGCTGACCTTCAACGGCCACCGCATCCACTACGACCGCCGCTATGTGACCGAGGTCGAAGGCTATCCCGGCCTCGTCGTGCACGGCCCGTTGATCGCCACGCTGCTGGTCGATCTGGTGCGCCGCCAGCGGCCGGGGGCACGGCTCAAGGGTTTCCGCTTCAAGGCCGTGCGGCCGGTGTTCGACCTGCACCCGTTCGGCCTCCATGGCGCGCCGTCGGCCGACGTACAGGAGGTGCGGCTGTGGGCCAGCGACCACGAAGGCGGGCTTGTCCTGCAGGCCACGGCCGAGCTGTGGTGAGCGGTCCGACCCTTGGAGGCGGGCGCGGGCCTCGGATGGGCCGGGCCCTGGGTCGGCCAGGAACAGAACCACCGGCGCAGCGGCAACGCCGGCGCCTGCGGCGCGGTGGCGCATTGAGAAGCCCTGCCGGCACCGTGCGCCAAGGCGCCCGGGCGGCCGCCGCTCAGGCGCTGGCCGGCGGCTGCGGCCAGGGCCGCTGGGGGTCGCGGATCAGCTCGAACGCTCGCGCCAGGCGCAGCACGCCGAGGTCGTCAAAGCGCGCCCCGGCGATCTGCAGGCCGATCGGCAGGCCGCCGGCGGTGTAGCCGCAGTTGACCGAGGCGGCCGGCTGCTCCGACATGTTGAACGGCACCGTGAAGCCGATGTGCTCCAGCGGGCGCAACGGGTCGTTGGTGGGCGATGGCAGTTCGGCCGGGAAGGCCGCCATCGGGGCCACGGGCGAGACCACGTAGTCGAAGGCGCTGCAGGCCTGGACGGTGGCGATGCGCACGAGGTGGAACTGCTGGCTCGCGCGGTACACCTCGGCACCGGTCATGGTGGCCGCGCTGTCGGCCCACGCGCGGATGTAGGGCAGCACCCGGGCCTTGCGCGCGGGCGCCAGGCTGGCCATGTCCAGGTGCGAGCGCATGCGCCAGAAATGGTCCATGCCGTCGAGCATGGCCTGCGTCATGAACGGCTGCATGGGCACGACGGAGGCGCCTGCGCGCTCCAGCAGGCGCGCGGCGTGCTCGACGGCGGCGCGCACCTCGGGCTCCAGGGCCAGGCCGCAGCCCGCTTCGAGCAGCAGCCCGATGCGCAGGCCGCGCAGGTGCCCCGCGCCGTGGTCGAAATCGGCCCAGGCAATGTCTTGCGCGGGCAGGCTCATGCTGTCGCGCGCGTCGCTTTGGCTCAGCACCTGCATCATGAGCGCGGCGTCGGCGACGCTGCGGGTCATCGGGCCGGCGGCGCGGCCGGTGTAGGGCGGGTCGATGGGAATGCGCCCCAGGCTGGGCTTGAGGCTGAAGATGCCGCACCAGCTCGCCGGCAGGCGCAGCGAGCCGCCGATGTCGGTGCCCACGTGCAGCGGGCCGTAGCCCGCAGCGGCGGCGGCGCCCGCGCCGGCGCTGGAGCCGCCCGGTCCCTTGGACAGGTCCCAGGGGTTGCGCGCCAGCGCATGGAAGCTCGACAGCCCCGACGACAGCATGCCGTAGTCGGGCATGGTGGTCTTGGCCACGAGCACGGCACCGGCCTCGCGCAGGCGGGCGGCCGGCGGGGCGTCGGCACTGGCGGGCACCAGGTCGGCGGCCGCGGTGCCCAGCGGCGTCGGATCGCCGCGCGTGGCGATGTTGTCCTTGAGGGTGGCCGGCACGCCATCGAGCAGGCCCTGGGGCGCGCCGCGCTGCCAGCGGGCCTCGGAGGCGCGTGCCTGGGCCAGCGCGGCCTCGGGGCGCAGCAGCCAGGTGGCATGCAGGTGCGGCTCCCAGCGTTCGATGTGGTCGAGCACGGCCCGCGTCACCTCCACGGGCGAGAGCGTGCGCGCGCGGTAGGCGGCGAGCAGGGCGTGGGCGGGCAGCGCATGTAGCGCGCCGCCGGTGGCGGGGGCGCTCAGGTCCACGACAGCGCCGAGAGGTCGTTGACGAACACGGGCATGTCTTTCCACAGGCCCTTGAGGTTCTTGTGTGCCACCGTCACCCACTGCGGCTGGTACAGGAAGGCGTGCACGCAGTCCTGCGCCAGCAGGCGCTGCGCGTCGCCCAGGAGGCGGGCGCGGTCGGCCGGGCGTGCCGAGGTCTGGATCTTTTCGTAGAGCTCGTTGAACTGGGGCGACTGGTAGCCCCAGTAGTAGTCGGGCTTGGCGAAGTTGCCCAGGTCGAAGGGCTCGACGTGCGAAATCAGCGTCAGGTCGTAGTTCTTGGCGCCATAGGTGCCGCTGAGCCACTGCGCCCACTCCACGTTCTGCAGCTTGGCGACGATGCCGATCTTGGCCAGCTGCGCCGCGATCACCTCGCCGCCCTGGCGCGCGTAGGGCGCGGGCGGCAGCGTCATGGTGAGTTCGAGCGGCGTCTTGATGCCGGCCTCGGCCAGCAGCTTCTTGGCCTTCTCCACGTCGTAGGGGTTGATGCCCGTGGTGTCCACGTAGCCGAAGGCGCCGGGCACATAGTGGCTGCCGATCGGGGCGCCATAGCCGTCGGCCCCGCCCTCGATCACGGCCTTGCGGTCGATGGCGGCCGCGATCGCGCGGCGCACGCGCACGTCGTTGAGGGGCTTCTTGGCATTGTTGATGGCCAGGATGGTCTTGGCGCGCGAGCCGCTCACCACCACCTGGAAGCGCGGGTTGGCCTTGAACTGCGCCACGCTGCGCGGCGTCACGCGCGGGAAGGCGTCCACGTCGCCGGCCAGCAGCGCCGCCACCTGGGCGGCCGGGTCGGAGATGAAACGGAAGGTGGCGCGGCGGATGCGGATGGCGCCAGGGTTGCGGAACCCGTCCCAGCGGCCGAGCGTGATCGACGAGCCCTTGCTCCAGGCATCGAGCTTGTAGGGGCCGGTGCCCACGGGCTGGGTGGCGTTGGTGGCGGCGCTCTTGGGCTCGACGATGATGGCCGTGGCCTGTCCGAGCACGAACAGGAAGTCGGGGTCGATGTCCTTGTTGATGACCACCACCGTGTGCTCGTCCACCACCTGCGTGCTGAGGTTGGCGAAGTTGCGCTTGTCCTTGTTGGTGCTCTTGTCGCTGCCGGCGCGATCGAACGAGAACTTCACGGCGGCGGCGTTGAACGGCTCGCCGTTCTGGAATTTCACGCCCTTGCGCAGCCGGAAGGTGGTGGTCTTGAGGTCGGGCGAGACCTCCCAGCCCTCGGCCAGCAGCGGCGAGACGCTGCCGTCGGGGTTGATCTTGGTCAGCGTTTCAAAGACGTTGTAGTGGACGATCTCGGCGATCGACGAGGCCGCGCCCGCCGTCGGGTCCAGCCCTGGCGGCTCCAGGGTCAGGGCCAGGACAACGGTGTCCTTCTTGCTCTGGGCGAGGGCCGCGAGCGGCAGGGCCAGCGGGGCGGCAGCCAGGGCGCCTGTGGCAAGGACGGTGCGGCGGTTGAGCATGGACAAGATCTCCGAATGAATACGTGGCAAGCGAGAACGCTCGCTGGGCGGCCTCCCCGGGGCGGGGGCTGCGCAGCGAGCCAGGTAACCTGTCTTTTTACACCATTGCGCGCAGCGCGCGCGCCGGCGCCGGCTGCATCGGGGGCACGGCCGCGAGCAGCGCGCGCGTGTACGGGTGGCTTGGCGCAGTGAACAGCGCGCCGGGCGCGCCCTGCTCGACGATGCGGCCCTGGTAGAGCACGGCCACCTCGTCGCACAAGTGGTTCACCACCGCCAGGTCGTGGCTGATGAGCAGGTAGGTGACGCCGAACTCCTGCTGCAGGTCCGCCATGAGGTTGAGCACCTGCGCCTGCACCGACACGTCGAGCGCGCTCACCGGTTCGTCGGCCACGATCAGGCGCGGGCGCGTGATGAGCGCGCGTGCAATCGCGATGCGCTGGCGCTGACCGCCCGAAAACTCATGCGGGTACTTGGCCAGGTCGCTGCGGCGCAGCCCCACCTGGTCGAGCACGGCGGCGGCCTGCGCCTGCTGCGCGGCGCGGCCCGCCTGCCCCTGGGCCTGCAGCGGCTCGGTGACGATGCGCTCGACGGTCTGGCGCGGATCGAGCGATCCGTACGGGTCCTGGAACACCATCTGGAAGTCGCGCCGCGCACGGCGCAGCTCGGCCTGCGGCAGCGTGTGCAGGTTGCGCCCGAGCAGCTCGACCGTGCCCGAGGTGGGCGTGTCCAGCGCCATCACCAGGCGCGCCAGCGTCGACTTGCCCGAGCCCGACTCGCCGACGATGCCCAGGCTGCGCCCGGCCGTGATGCGGAAGCCCACGCCGTTGAGTGCCTGCACTTTGGGCGGCGGCGCAAACAGCCGCTCGCGCGGCAGGGCGTAGTGGCGCACCAGGTCGGTGACCTGCAGCAGCGGCGGGTTCCGAGGGTCAAATGAGGCTCCAGCGCTTGCCCCGCCTGGGCTGGCAGCTATCAAATCGGTAGTTGCTGCGAGATTCATGCGGTGGCCTCCTGCGCGGCCGCCACCGCATCGAGCCGGATGCAGCGCACGACATGCCCGTTCGCCAGCAGCGTCGGCGGCGGCACGGTGGTGTGGCAGGCGCCGATGGTGAATGCGCAGCGTCCGGCGAACGGACAGCCGGCGGGCAGCTCCACCAGCTCGGGCACGGTGCCGGCGATGGTGGCCAGGCGCTTGCCGGGCTGGCGCACAGCCGCCAGGCGCGGGCGCGCGGCGAACAGGCCACGCGTATAGGGGTGCGCCATGGCGGCAAACACCTCTGCCGTGGGGCCGCTCTCGACCACGCTGCCGCCGTACATCACGAGCATGCGGCGCACGTTCTGCGCGATCACGCCGAGGTCGTGCGAGATCAGGATCAGCGCCATCTGGCGCTCGGCGACCAGCTCGGCGATCAGGTCGAGGATCTGCCGCTGGACGGTCACGTCCAGCGCCGTGGTCGGCTCGTCGGCGATCAGCAGGTCGGGCCCGCAGGCCAGCGCCATGGCGATGGTGATGCGCTGGCGCTGGCCGCCCGAGAACTGGTGCGGGTACGCGTCGATGCGCCGCGCGGCGTCGGGAATGCCCACGCGGTCCAGCAAGGCGATGGCCTCCTGGCGCGCCGCGCGCGCGCCCAGGCCGCGGTGCAGGCGCAGCGGCTCGGCCACCTGGTGGCCGATGCGGTGCACCGGGTTGAGCGCCGCCATGGGTTCCTGGAACACCATGCCGATGCGGTTGCCGCGGACCTGGCACAGCGCGGTGTCGCCCTGGCCCACGAGCTCCTGGCCGTGCAGGCGGATGCTGCCGCGCACCACGGCACGGTCGGGCAGCAGGCCCAGCAGCGCCAGGGCGGTCATCGACTTGCCGCAGCCCGACTCGCCCACCAGGCCCAGCGTGTCGCCGCGCTCGAGCGTGAAGCCGACGCCGCGCACGGCCTCGGCCGGGCCGCGGGGCGTTTGCAGCTGCACGTGCAGGTCGGAGACTTCGAGCAAGGCCATGGTTTCGGGTTCAGCGTTGGCGCGCGAGGCGCGGGTCCAGCAGGTCGCGCAGCCCATCGCCCAGCAGGTTCAGCCCGAGCACGGCCAGCGCGATGGCCACGCCGGGCCACACGGCCAGCAGCGGCGCCTGGAACATGAGGGTCTGCGCCTCGGCGAGCATGCGGCCCCACGAGGGCTGGGGCGGCTGCGTGCCCAGGCCGAGGTACGACAGCGCGGCCTCGGCCAGGATGGCGATGGCGAACTGGATGGTCGCCTGCACGATCAGCACCGAGGCGATGTTGGGTAGCACATGCTCGAGCGTGATGCGCCAGCGGCCCTTGCCGCAGGCGCGCGCGGCCAGGATGAATTCGCGCGACCAGACGGCGTTGGCCGAGGCGCGCGTGACGCGCGCGAAGGTCGGGATGTTGAAGATGCCGATGGCGACGATGGCGTTGACGATGCCGGCGCCAAACACCGCCGTCAGCATGATGGCCGAGAGGATCGCCGGGAAGGCGAAGGTGAAGTCGGCCAGGCGCATCACCAGCTCCTCGACCCAGCCGCGCCGCGCCGCCGCCAGCAGCCCCAGCGCCGTGCCGACCGACAGGCCGATGCCGACGGCGATCAGGCCGACCAGAATCGAATTGCGCGCACCCACGAGCAGCAGCGAGGCCACGTCGCGGCCGAACGCATCCGTGCCCAGCCAGTGCTGCGCCGTCGGCGCCTGCAGCTTGCCGGGCAGGTCCATCTCGTAGGGCGACCAGGGCGTCCAGACGAAGGACAGGCCGGCCGCGGCCAGCAGCAGCAGCACCAGCAGCGCGCCGAGCGCGAAGCTGGGGTGGCGCAGCGCGCGCTGCCAGCCGCGCGCGGGCCGTGCGGCGGCAGGCGGGGAGGGGGGGAAGGCGGAAGAGGGGTTCATATGTCGCTCGCCTGCACGCGCGGGTCGATCGCGGCATAGAGGAGGTCGACCACGAAGTTGACCGCGACCACCATGGCCGCCAGCAGCATCACGCAGTTGCGCACCACGACCAGGTCGCGGTTGGCGATGGACTGGAAGATCAGGCGCCCGAGGCCCGGCAGGTAGAAGACGTTCTCGACCACGATGGTGCCTGCCAGCAGATTCGCGAACTGCAGGCCCATCACCGTGATGACCGGAATCATGGCGTTGCGCAGCACATGGCCCCACAGCGTCGCGCGCCGCGACAGGCCCTTGGCGCGCGCGGTGCGCACGAAATCCTCGCGCAGCACTTCGAGCACCGCCGAGCGCGTGATGCGCGCCAGGATGGCGGCCTGCACCACGGCCAGCGCAATGGCCGGCAGCAGCAAGGCCTTGAGCGCCGGCACCAGGCCACCGCCGCTGTCCTCGGTCCAGCCCGGAAATCCGCCGGCCGAGAACCACTGCAGCTGCACCGAAAACAGCAGGATCAGCAGGATGGCGAACCAGAAGTTGGGAATGGCGATGCCGATCTGCGCCAGGGTCATCACCCCCACGTCGCCCAGCCGGTTGTGCCGCGCGGCCGCATAGACGCCCGCGGCCAGGGCCAGCACGGTGGTGATCGCCATCGCCAGCAGGGCCAGCGGCACGGTCAACGCCAGGCGCTCGAGCACCAGGTCCAGCACGGGCGAGCCGTAGGCGTGGCTGTTGCCCAGGTCGCCGGTGAGCAGGCCGCCCAGCCAGTGGCCATAGCGCTGCCAGGCCGGCTGGTCGAGCCCCAGCTGCGCGGCCAGGGCGGCGACGGCTTCGGGCGCCGCGTCGGGGCCCATCAGCACCTGCGCGGCGTTGCCCGGAAGGACCTCCAGCACCAGGAACACCACGGCGGAGGTGCCGAGCAGCGTGGCGAGGAAGGTGGCGAAGCGTTTGAGGAGGAAAAGACTCATGCAGGGAAAGCGGGGTCTGGCGAGGCGGCAGCGCAGGGCGAGGGTGGCGCCCGCAGCATAGCGGCAAATCTCCCCACCGCGGCGGTGGACTCCGGGGGGCGGTGGGGCGAAGCGGGATAATGGCGCATTGGTCCGCAGGCGTGCGCTAAAGCTTCTTCCGCACGCCGCGCCACCCCCACCGGAGTCTGCCATGGCCTTGATGATCACCGACGAATGCATCAATTGCGATGTTTGCGAACCCGAGTGCCCGAACCAGGCCATCTACCTGGGCCCGCAAATCTACGAGATCGATCCGCACAAGTGCACCGAGTGCGTCGGCCACTTTGACGAGCCGCAGTGCATGCAGGTCTGCCCCGTGTCCTGCATTCCCGTCGATCCGCAGCATGTGGAAAGCCGCGAAACGCTGTGGCAAAAATTCCACCGCCTGCAGGCGAGCGTGCAGATCGGCTAACCGTTTTCAGGTGATTTCAGACTCTAGTCCTTACAGGACAAGCGCTGGAAGCTATAAAAAGTGAAGTCAGTAAGGATCACGCTACCGCGGGCCGGGGCGGCTTGGGCCGTGGCGGTTTGGTGGTGTGGATCTGCAGCGTCGCTTTGTCCATGTCGCCCGCCTGCAGCAGCGGCCAGGCCTTGAGCGAGTGGGCAATGCTGTCCTCGATCAGCGTGCGCTGTTCGGGCGACGGCTTCTTGAGCACCCAGTTCGCCACGTCGGCGCGGTCACCGGGGTGGCCGATGCCGATGCGCAGGCGCCAGTAGTCGGGCGAGCCGAGCTGGGCGTGGATATCGCGCAGGCCGTTGTGCCCCGCGTGGCCACCGCCGCGCTTGAGCTTGGCCTGGCCGGGCACCATGTCGAGCTCGTCGTGCACCACCAGGATCTCGTCGGGTGGGATCTTGAAAAAACGCGCCAGGGCGGCCACCGACTTGCCCGACAGGTTCATGAAGGTCTGCGGCTGCAGCAGCCACACGCTCTGCCCCTGCACGGCGGTGCGCGCGGCCAGTCCCCAGTAGCTGCGCTCGGGCTGCAGGGTGAGCTTGAGTTCGCGCGCCAGCGCGTCTATCCACCAGAAGCCCGCGTTGTGGCGCGTGGCTTCGTACTCGGGCCCGGGATTGCCCAGGCCCACAAACAATTTGATCATGCGGGCGATTATCCGTGGCACCAAAAGAAACGGCCCACACTGGGTGGGCCGTTGTCGGGCAAGGCCGCCGCGGCGCGGCGGCACGGCAGGAAGAATTACTTCTTCTTGCCCTTGCCCTTGGCCTCGGCGACGGGCGCCACTGCGGCCGCTTCGACGATAACCAGTGGAGGCACCACGGACACCAGCGTCGGGTTGTTCTGGCTGCCGCGCGTGACAGCGTTCACGCCACGGGGGAGCTTCACGTCCTTGAGGTGCACTGCCATGCCCTTCTTCAGGCCGCTCAGGTCGACGGTGATGAACTCGGGCAGGTCCGAGGGCATGCACGTCACGTCGAGTTCGTTCACGACCGTGTTGATCGTGCAGTTTTCGGTCTTGACCGCGACGGACTCTTCCGCGCCAACGTAGTGCACGGGCACCTTCATGTGCAGCTTGGTCTTGGCGTCCACGCGCTGGAAGTCCACGTGCAGCACCAGCTGCTTGTAGGGGTGGTATTGCACGTCGCGCAGCAGGACCTTGCTGGTCTGGCCGGCCACTTCCATGTCGAGCACGCTGGAATGGAAGGCTTCCTTCTTCAGGGCGTGCCACAGGGCGTTGTGGTCCACTTCAATGGCTTGGGGTTCGGCCGAACCACCATAGACGATACCGGGCGTGCGGCCCGAATTGCGCAGACGGCGGCTCGCACCCGTACCTTGCTTGGCGCGCTCAAAAGCGACGAAGTTCATAAAAATTCTCCATGGGAAGTGCACCGCGACCAGTGTCACTTTCGGTTGTCAAAAGGGCCTCCGATGCTGGAGGCCGCACTTTTTTGTTCCGACCTAGAAAAGATTTTCCTGGTCTGAGAACAAACTCATCACCGAGTCCCCGCGGGCGATGCGCTGGATCGTTTCGGCGATCAGCGGCGCGACGGAGAGCTGGCGGATCTTGGCGCAGCCGCGTGCGGCGTCGCTCAAGGGGATGGTGTTGGTCACCACGACTTCGTCGAGCGAGCTGCCTTTGGCAATGCGCTCGATGGCCGGGCCCGAAAAGATCGGGTGGGTGCAGTACGCGTAGACCTTCTTGGCGCCGCGCTCCTTGAGCACCTCGGCCGCCTTCACGAGCGTGCCCGCGGTGTCGATCATGTCGTCCATGATCACGCAGTTGCGGCCGTCGATCTCGCCGATCACGTGCATCACTTCGGAGACGTTGGCCTTGGGCCGGCGCTTGTCGATGATGGCCAGGTCGCAGCCCAGCTGCTTGGCCAGCGCCCGGGCGCGCACCACACCGCCCACGTCGGGCGAGACCACGATCAGGTCTTCGTAGTTCTTCTGGCGCAGGTCGCCCAGCAGCACCGGCGAGGCGTAGATGTTGTCGACCGGAATGTCGAAGAAGCCCTGGATCTGGTCGGCATGGAGGTCCATGGTCAACACGCGGGCCACGCCCACGGCCTGCAGCATGTTGGCCACCACCTTGGCGGTGATGGGCACGCGCGTCGAGCGGGGGCGGCGGTCTTGCCGCGCATAGCCGAAATAGGGGATGACGGCGCTGATGCGTTCGGCCGAAGCGCGCTTGAGCGCATCGACCATGATCAGCAATTCCATCAGGTTTTCATTGGTCGGTGCGCAGGTGGACTGGACCACGAAAACGTCGCGGGCGCGAACGTTCTGGTTGATTTCCACGGTGACTTCGCCGTCGGAGAAGCGGCCGACATGGGCAGCCCCGAGCGAGATTCCAAGGTGCTGCGCGATTTCCGAGGCCATGCCAGGATTGGCATTGCCAGTGAAAACCATGAAGTCAGGGTGATTGGCTTGCATGAGCGTCTCAGCGATTTGAATTGAATGCCTGTACGCGACAAGAATTTGGCAGGGGAGAAAGGATTCGAACCTTTGCATGCTGGAATCAAAATCCAGTGCCTTAACCAGCTTGGCGACTCCCCTACACAGGTCAATTGCCGAATGGCAACCAACCTAAAACTTTATCCTATGCCCACCCTGCCAGAGGGTGAGACATCAGGTTTTCACATGCTTTGACTTGCCATCCGCGCGGTGCGTCTGGCAGGTCCATCGCCTGTGGAATTCGCGCAAACACCGCACTTCCCGAGCCTGTCATTCTGGCATTCAACCCCTGGGTCGCAAGCCACTGTAGGGCTTGGGTGACTTCGGGGCAGAGTGCCTGAGCAACGCTCTGTAAGTCGTTACGACCAAAGTCGTAGTGTGCTGCAGCAAAGCCTGAGATTGTAGCACTGTCTGAATCGCGTTTGAGGAAGGGAGATGAAAAAATTTCTTTCGTATCCAATCCTGCTTCGGGTTTGACGACCACAAAGCGCGCTTTCGGAAGGCGGTGCGCGTTCTCAAGCGGCGCTATTGTCTCACCAATTCCTTCGACCCAGGCGTTTCCGCCGCATAAAAAAAAGGGCACGTCCGCACCCAGCCCCAGGCCGATCTGCCGCAGCGCGGGCAAGTCGAGGTGCAGGTCCCACAGCCGGTTGAGTGCCAGCAGCGCAGATGCGGCGTCCGACGAGCCGCCGCCCATGCCGGCCTGCGCTGGAATGCGCTTGTGCACGCTGATGTGCGCGCCGTGTTGGCAGCCTGTTGCAGCTTGCAGCGCGCGTGCCGCGCGCAGCGTCAGGTCGTCCGCGGGCAGGGGCACGGAAATATCTTCCCGGCTCAGCCGCGCATGCGCGCGGCGCTCGAAATGCAGGGTGTCGCACCAGTCGATCAGCATGAAAACCGACTGCAGTAGGTGGTAGCCGTCCGGGCGGCGGCCCGTGACGTGCAGGAAAAGATTCAGCTTGGCGGGCGCCGGAACATCGTAAATCGCTTGCATGGCCGGAATTCAGCGCTCAAAGGTGACGCGCAGGGTGGCGCGTGGAGGGGGTTCATGGCGTACTGCCAGCAGCCGCCCCTGTTCGATTGTGCTCAAGTCGGCTTGCCATCCGGGGGCCGTGGCTTGCATCCCTCCGAGCCAGCTGAACAGCGCACGCACGGGGATGACCGTGCCGGTGGCCTGCAGCAACAGTTCGTCCAATGACGCCGATTCGCGGGGCGGCCCGTTCGACTGCAGGCGTGCATGCCCTGGAGTCCACTCGAGTTGGGCCAGCACGCTGCCCAAGGGGCTCAGCAGGGTCAGAGCGCCACGCGTGGCATCGCCTTCGAGTTCGAATGCCGCAGCAAACGATTGCGATGGCTGGTTATCCATGGCAAGGGCCAGCCGGCCACTCCAGTGGCTTCGCTGCGCCAAGGTGCCACCCGGTGCGGTTGGGAGCTGTGCGCAGCCGGCCATCAGGCACAGCACCACCGCAGCCCAGAAAATCCGGTGGAGGGCCGGACGGCAGAAGCTGGCAAGATGCGAAAAAGGACAGAACAAAGCGTGCATCACAGCCCAGCGCCCAGGCGCTTGAGGGTTTCACGCAGTGTGTCGTTGTCGGCGTTGAGCTGCTGGCCCTGTTTCCAGATCGACCGTGCCTGCTCTTTGTCGCCCAGGCTCCACAAGACTTCGCCAAGATGGGCGGCAATTTCTGCATCGGGGCGACTCTTGAAAGCCAGGTTCAGCAACCGGGCGGCCTCGGTGCGGTTTCCAAGGCGGAATTCCACCCAGCCCAGGCTGTCCGTAATGAAAGGGTCCTGGGGTGCAAATTCCAACGCTTTCTGGATCAGCTCCTTGGCTTCTTCGAGCCGGATGCCGCGCTCGGCCAACGAGTAACCCAGCGCGTTGTAGGCGTGGTGGTAATCGGGCTGGCGGGCCATTAGCTGGCGCAGCAGGCGCTCCATGGCTTCTGGTTGGCCGGCTTTGTCCGCCAGCATGGCATGGTCGTAGAGCAGTTCGTTGTCGTCAGGAAACTGTGCAACCGCTTTGCCTTGCAAGGCATAGGCTTCGCGGTATTGGCCGGCGTCTCGCAGCAACTGCACTTCGGCCAGCAGTTTCATGCGTTCGTCGTCAGGCCCGGCAACGGGCAGGGTTTGAAGGAGCGCCCGGGCCTGGGCCAGTTTGCCTTGGCGTCCCAGCAGAAAAGCGCGCTGACTCTGCGCGCTGAACATGTCCTGTGGACTGTCGATGCGGTTGAGCCAGGCGTCTGCCGCTTCGTAGTCACCGCGCCGCTCAGCAATCTGCGCACGCAGCAAATAGGCCTGAGACAAACCGGCGCGGCGCGCATCACCCTGCGGAGCGGCCTGGACCAGGGTTTCAAATTGTTCTAGGGACTTTTGCGCCTGCGGTAACTGCTTGAGCTGGAACTGCAACGCAGCCTGCATGAGCCAGGCTTCGGCAAAGTCTGGCTTCTCGCTTGTCGCTGCCTGCAATTGCTGGAGAGAGTCTTCGTTGCGTTGCAGGTTGACCAGTACGCGTGCGTAAGCCGCACGCAGAGCGGGCGAAGGCTTGCCGGCAAAGTAGCGCGCCGCGACGGCATCGGCTTGCGCAGTGCGTGCGTCCAAAAGCTCCAGTGCCAGGAGCGCCGGGCCGTCGCTGATGGGGTCAAGCTGCTGCGCGCGTTGCGCCGCATCGAGTGCGCCCGCTTTGTCGTTCGCCAGCAAGCGCATGCGTCCCACAGCGGTCCAGGCTGCAGCCCCCGTGGTGGAGCTGGCCAGATCTTCCGCGAGCGCCTGTTCCACCACGGAAGCAGCGAGTGTCTTGTCGCTGACACGGCGGTATATTTGTGGCAGTGCCTGAAAGCTGGCAGCCTTGGCTTGCACCGCGGTTTGCGCCAGTTCCTGCTTCAGAGGGCCGGCACTGTCGGCAACACGGTTGAGGGCAACCAGAATCTGCAGCACATACCGGTTGGCATCGCGCGATTGCGGCCGAGCCTCCTTCCAGGCATTGGCAGCCTGCAATGCGGCATCGCCAGAACGCGCTTGCAAGGCAATATCGGCCGCCCGCCTGTAGAGTTTTTCGTCGTTGCTGCGGCGGGCTGCTTCCAGCATGAGGGCGTAGCCAGATCCAGGGTCGCCAGACTGGATTGTCATCTCGCCCAGCAGCACTTCGTAGAAAAGTTCGGCATCGAGGGCTGCGTTGGACTCTGTTTCAGCGGTTTTGGCGGCCGTGGCGCCGCGCTGGGCGTTGCCTTTGGCGGCAACGGGTTGCGCCACCACTGCCACTGTCCCGGTCAACAGAGCGGCGGCCAAGGCGGCCATCAGAAGGCGATGTGTGTGGACCATCAAGCCATAATAATCCATGCATATGCCCCTTGTTTTGAAGTGATTGTTGATGCCTGAACTGCCAGAAGTGGAAGTGACACGCCGCAGTTTTGCCGCCGCCATCGCGGGGGGGCGAATCCTCTCGGTCGAGACGGGAAAGCCGCTGCGCTGGCCCCTGGGAATTGACGCCCAGCGGTTGCAGGGACGTCGGGTGATGGGCGTGCGCAGGCGAGGCAAGTATTTGCTTCTGGACCTTGACGAAGGCATGCTGTTGCTCCATCTGGGCATGTCTGGCAGTCTCGGATTCGCCCAGACCTTGCCCGCGCGGGGCGTGCATGACCACTTTGAACTGTTCACCACGCATGGCGTGCTTCGATTGCACGACCCACGCAGGTTTGGCGCAGTGGTGTATGCCGGAAGCGAGCAGGATGCGGTGGCCATCAAACTGCTGAGTGGGCTGGGCATGGAGCCACTCTCGGATGGATTTTCGCTGGAACGTTTCAAGGCGGGTTTGAAAGCCGCTCGCGCTCCTGTCAAGCAGGTTTTGCTGGCAGGAAAGCTGGTAGTGGGCGTGGGTAATATCTATGCTTCCGAAGTGCTGTTCATGGCGGGAATTCGCCCGACGACCTCGGCAATGCACATTGGCCCGAAGAGAGCGCAAAGGTTGTACGACGCCATTCGGCAAGTCCTGCACGCCGCGGTGGACGCAGGGGGCAGTACCTTGCGAGATTTTTCCAGCGCCGATGGTCAGACGGGACATTTCCAGTTGCAGGCGCGTGTCTATGCCCGTGAAGGAATGCCCTGTCATACTTGCACGACGCCCGTGCGCATGCTGCGCCAGGGACAGCGCAGCAGTTTCTATTGTCCGAAATGCCAGCGCGCATGAAAGGCCACCGCGTTGCGCCAGCCGCGGACGCATGGCGCCGAGACCACGGTGGTGTATTTTTAGGCCGTCGGTCCCTGGACCAGACACTGAATTCCGGGAGCAGCGTGGGATCCTCATTCAACGAACAGTTCGAGCAGCATGGATCTTGGCGGCGCGAATTTGCCCAGCAATTGACGCGGCTGGCCGAATGGATGACGTCGCACGACCTCATGGAGTCCGCGATGCGTGAGCGTTTGCAACGGCTGCAAGACCAGGTGCGAACCGACAAGATCACGGTGGCTTTTGTCGCCGAGGTCTCGCGTGGCAAGTCAGAACTGATCAACGCCCTTTTTTTTGCGGATTTTGGCCGCCGCATCATGCCAGCCAGTGCCGGCAGAACCACCATGTGCCCGACCGAGCTGGGCTATGACTCTGCGCTGGCGCCAAGTTTGCGTTTGCTGCCGATTGATACCCGTTTGCAGGAGCAAGGCCTGACGGAGTGGCGAATGCGATCCGAGCAATGGGTCGATTTTCCGCTGGACATCCACGATGCCGATCAACTTGCACAGGCGATGGCGAAAGTGGCCCAGGTGCGCCACGTCAGTGTGGATGAGGCACGGGCTCTGGGGTTCTGGCACGACGAGTTGCCCGGCGAAAATCCTGTAGTGGACGCCCAGGGATATGTTGAAGTGCCGATGTGGCGGCATGCTCTCATCAACATGCCGCACCCCCTGCTCAAACAAGGCCTGGTGATTCTGGACACACCTGGGCTCAATGCCGTGGGCGCGGAGCCCGAGCTCACAGTCAACCTCATACCGCAGGCACAGGCGGTGGTTTTTATTCTGGGAGCGGACACCGGGGTCACGCGTTCGGATCTGTCCATCTGGCGGGAACATCTGACTTCTGCGCATGGCGGCAAAGAATCGCGCCTGGTGGTGCTCAACAAAATTGACACCCTCTGGGACACGCTCAGTTCGTCTGAGCAGGTGCAGTCGCAACTGGAGCGCCAGTGCGCCACATCTGCGCAATTGCTGGGTGTGCATCCAGAACAGGTTGTGTCGGTCTCTGCGCAAAAAGGTCTGGTGGCCAAGATCTCTGGCGATAGCGCTTTGTTGGCTGCGAGTGGTTTGCCGGTCCTGGAAGCTGCGTTGGCCGACGGCATTGTGGGTGGGCGTCAAGCGATTTTGCGCGCCGCCATCGCCGATGGGGTGGCAGGTTTGCGCAATCAAGCTGCGCGTGCAGTCCATATCCGCAGGCGTGATCTGGATGACCAGATGCTGGAGTTGCGCAGCCTGCGTGGCAAGAACGCTTCGGTGATTGCGTCGATGCGCCAGCGCATTGAGCAGGAGCAACGCGAATTCGAGTTGAGTGCCACCAAGATCCATGCGGTTCGGGCCGTGCACCTGAAACTGCTGGGTGCCGTTTTTGACAACCTCGGCGCAAAAACCTTGAAGGTGCATATGCAAGAGCTGAATGCATCGTTGCAGCACAGTGGATTAAAGCTGGGTATTCGCACACATTACACACAGTTGTTTGAGCGTTTGCGTGGCACCCTCACTGCGGCAGAGGCAGCTGCGGCGGAAATTCAGGCCATGCTCGGCGGGACATTTCGGCAACTCAATGCGGAGTTTGGTTTTTCTCTGCAGGTGGCTGCTGCGCCGCAATTTGCACAGTTTGTCGCGGATCTGGCGCGCGTCGAACACAGCCATATGCAGTACCTGAGCATGGGCAATGCGCTCAAGATGGCTCGGCCCGAGTTTTCGGCGCGCTTGGGGCGCGCATTGGCGCTGCGCCTGCGAGCATTGTTGGAATCGGTCGCCAACGAATTGGAACTCTGGAGCAACTCGGCCACGGCCCCTCTGAATGTGCAGCTGCGTGAGCGCCAGCGCAGTTTCGTGCGACGCATCGAAGCTGTGGACCGCATACAGCATGCCGCCAGTGGCTTGGTGGAACGCATTACAGAGATTGAGGGCAATGAATTGGCATTGGTGCAGATCGAGCAGCGACTCGAAGAACTTACTGGCGAATTGATGCGCTTGTCTGCCGGGGACGGCGCTACCCCGGCGTTGGGATTGCAAGCGGTATGAGGGACATGCCACAGACGATAGCCGCGCTGACGGTGCGCTGGCAGGAAGACCACGGGCGCAACCATTTGCCGTGGCAGCAAACGCGCGATCCTTACCGGGTGTGGCTGTCGGAAGTCATGCTGCAGCAAACCCAGGTGAGCACGGTATTGGACTACTACGCCCGTTTTTTGGAACGGTTCCCGGATGTGCGTGCGCTTGCCATGGCTTCTGAAGATGAGGTGCTGTCGCTCTGGAGTGGATTGGGGTACTACAGCCGAGCCCGCAATTTGCATCGCTGTGCCCAGCAAGTGATGGCGCTGCATGGCGGCGTTTTTCCTGGCAGCGCGCAGTTGCTGCAAACGCTGCCTGGGATTGGGCGCTCTACGGCTGGAGCGATTGCCGCGTTTTGCTTTGCAGAACGTGTGCCAATCTTGGATGCGAATGTGCGCCGCGTGCTGACGCGCATTCTCGGTTTCGAGGCCGATCTGGCGGTGGCCGCCAACGAACGCGCCTTGTGGGGCCAAGCGGAAATCTTGCTGCCGCGCACCGATTTGCCTGTCACCATGCCGCGTTACACACAGGGCTTGATGGATTTGGGGGCCACGGTGTGCCTACCGCGCAGACCCTTGTGCACGCAGTGTCCACTTGCACAGCAATGCATTGCTTTTAGGCAGGGTGATCCCGCACGTTATCCAGTGAAGTCCCGCAAACTAGTGCGCAAGTCTGTGTCTTGGTGGTTGCTGTTGCTGCGTGATGGCGTGGGACGCGTGCATTTGCAGAGGCGCCCCCCGACCGGAATCTGGGCTGGACTGCATTGCTTGCCGGTGTACGAACAAAGTGCCGCTTTGATGGAGCATCCTGCGTTTGGTGCCGCAGTCTCCGTCTCTGAGTGGCCTGTGTTTGTGCATGTGCTGACCCACAGGGATTTGCATCTGCATACAGTGCAGGTGCATCCTGCAGCTTCAGACTGGCAGGGCAGTGAAGGCGCATGGTTCAACCCTGCGCAGTGGAAGGATCTGGGATTGCCAGCTCCTATTCGCAAGCTGCTGGAGCGCATCTGAGAGGAAGCGGTGATGGGTGTGTGTTTGCCGTGGTGTCAGCGCGCATCGAGCTCACGGTGGCGCTGCAAGGTCGTCCACTGTGCCTTGAAGGTTTCCGCCAGGCGCTCCACCAAATAAACAGACCGGTGCTGGCCCCCCGTGCAGCCAATGGCGACTGTGACATAGCTGCGGTGGTTTTTCGCCAAAAAGTCCAACCAGTGCCCAAGGAAGTTTTCTATGTGCAGGCGCATCTCTGCCACTGCAGGCTGCTGGCTTAGAAAGTCCGCCACCGGTTTGTCCAGGCCAGTCAGTTCTCTCAGCGCAGGCTCGTAATGTGGGTTGGGAAGCATGCGCACGTCAAAGACATAATCCGCATCCACAGGAATGCCACGTTTAAAAGCGAACGACTGAAATACCAACGTGAGCTGCTCGGGTGGCGTGGAAATAAGGTCCTTGACATAGCCCTGCAATTGGGAGGCGCGGATCGTGCTGGTGTCAATCACATGCGCCTGCTCCCGCAGGTCCGCGAGCAACTCCCGCTCTTCGTCAATCACCTGCATCAGGGCGCGGGGCGCGTTCTTGAGCTCATCATGGGATAGCGGGTGGCGGCGCCGTGTTTCTGAAAAACGCCGCACCAGAGTGTCCGTGGTGGCATCCAGAAACAGGGAATGAACTTTGACGCCCTGGCTGCGCAGGCGGGCCAACTCTTGTGGGACTTGTGGCAGTGAAGTGGCGCTGCGCACATCCATGGCGATGGCAACGCGGTTGCCATGGTGCTGCGGTTCCAGTGCTACAAAGGAGGAAAGCAGCTCGGGAGGCAGGTTGTCAACGCAGTAGTAGCCGGCATCTTCCAATGCACGCAAGGCGACGGATTTTCCCGACCCCGACATTCCGGTGATCAATACAATTTCCAGGGCCATCGTCTATTTCTCCACATGTCTCAGGTCACGGAGGCCAAGCATCTCACGTGCATGGGCCAAAGTGGTGGGAGAGATGCGCTCTCCGCCCAGCATGCGCGCCACTTCCGAGATACGCTGCTCTTGCGCAATGGGGGTGACTGTGCTCGATGGGCCAGCGATTCCTCGGCCCTTGGAGACCACCAAATGGTGGTCGGCGCAGGCTGCCACCTGAGGTAAATGCGTCACCGCCAAGACCTGGCGGTCCCGGCCCAGTTGGCGCATCAAGCGGCCCACGGTCTCGGCCACCGCTCCGCCCACCCCCGAGTCCACTTCGTCGAAAATCAAGGTGGAAGCCGTGCCCAAAGCACTGGTTGCGACGGCAATGGCCAGGGAAATGCGCGACAGCTCTCCACCAGAAGCCACTTTTGCAACGGGGCGTGGCGTCATTCCGGCATGCCCAGCCACCAGAAAGATGACATCGTCCAGGCCGTGGCTGGCAGACGCATCGGCTTTCGCAACCACCACTTCAAATTTGCCACCTCCCATACCAAGTTCCTGCATGGCTTTGCTGATAGCACGCGACAAACCCGGAGCGGCTTTCGTGCGCGCAAGTGACAATTGGCGGGCCGCATCGCTGTAGGCTTCGGACAGAACGTGCTCCGTGGCTTCTAGCCCTGCCAGATCGGTTGCGGCATCGAGTTGCTGCACTTCAACTTTCCAAGAGTGCAACAGGGCAGAGAGCTCTGCAGGCTGGCGTTTGTAGCGGCGCGCGAGGGTAAGCCATTGCGAGACGCGGGCATCGAGTTCCTCCAGGCGTTGGGGGTCCAGTTCGGTACGCCGCAGATACGACTGCAAGGAGCGCGCAGCTTCGGTGGCTTGGGCGATGCTTGATGCCAGGATGTCCGTGAGAGCGGTGAATTCTGGCTCCAGGTGCGCTTGCTCTGTGAGCAAATGGTGCGCGCGTGCCAAATGGGTGCTCGCGCTGGCGTCGTCCTCGGCCAAGGCGGAAAAAGCGCCTTGTGCCGCGTCCAGGAGGGCTTGAGCGTGCGCAAGACGTGTGTGTTGTGCATTCAGCGTCTCCCATTCGCCCTCTGCCGGCGCCAATTTTTCCACCTCCGAGATTTGCCACTGCAAGCGCTCGCGCTCGCGCTGCAGCATGCTCTGTGCGGAGCGTGCATGGGCCAGCTTTTTTTGTACGGCGCGCCACTGTCCCCACTGGGACGCTACCTCTTGGTCAGACACGCCTGCATACGCGTCGAGCAGCCCGCGCACCGCATCCGGTTTGGTGAGACTTTGCCAGGCGTGCTGCCCATGGATGTCAAGCAGCTGTTGGCCGACGATACGCAGCTGCGATGCAGTGGCCGGGCTGCCGTTGATCCATGCGCGGCTCTTGCCTTGTGCGTCGATACTGCGCCGCAGCAGCAGCGTGTCGTCGCACTCAAAGCCAGCTTCCTCCAGCCACGGGTAGAGTGCGGGAGGGCAGTCAAATTCTGTGCAGACGTCCGTCCTCTCGGCGCCTTCGCGCACGGCGCCCGCTTCGGCACGGGCGCCCAATGAGAGCTGCACTGCATCGATCAGAATGGACTTTCCTGCCCCGGTTTCTCCGGTCAGGGCCGTGAATCCTTCGTGAAGGTCGAGGTCCAGTGCTTGGACGATGACAAAATCACGCAGGGCAATGCGCCTAAGGGCCATGTTCAAGAGCCTCCTTCGTTCCAGCGCAGTTTTTTGCGCAAGGTGTCAAAGTAGCTCCAGCCCCTTGGGTGCAGAAAACGAACGCAATATTCTGACCGGGTTACGAGAATGCGGTCACCGTGCAAAAGTGACGCCAAGGATTGCATGTCGAAGTTCGCGCTGATGTCTCTTCCGCCCACAACCTCTATGGCAATTTCTGTTGCGTCCGCTAAAACGATGGGGCGGTTGGACAGCGTGTGTGGAGCAATCGGAACCAAGACCCATCCCGGAATCGATGGATGGAGCATCGGTCCGCCCGCCGACAAGGCGTATGCGGTAGAGCCGGTGGGAGAGGCGATGATGAGCCCATCTGCTCTCTGGTTGGAGACGAAGTGACCCCCGACCTCCACACGCAACTCGACCATGCCGGAGGTTGCACCACGGTTGACGACGACGTCATTCATGGCGAAGGCATCAAATACGCAGGTTCCTTCGCGGATCACGCGAGCATGCATCAGTGGTCGGTGGTCTTCCTCGTACTCACCTCGCAGCATGGGAGGGAGCGTGGTGCGGTAGTTGCCAAGCGGAATGTCGGTGATGAAGCCCAGACGCCCCTGGTTGATTCCAATGAGAGGGGTGCCATGCCGCGCTAACTTGCGCCCAATGCTGAGCATGGTGCCATCACCTCCTACCACCAGTCCAACATCGCATTGCTCTCCGATAGCATCAGCGTCAAGAGCGTCATACTGCGGCAACCGTGCAGCAGCGGCGGTATCCGCTTCCAATGTGACTTTGCACCCCTGAGATACAAGGAATAAGGCAATGTTCTCAAGAACTTGCCGAGAGCTCTCGGCCGCAGCGCCAGTCACAGGAGTTTGGTATTTGCCTATCAATGCAACGTGGCGGAAATGGGGCTTCATATGGAAATTACATCATTAAAATCATTACATGCTCGATGATCGTGCCAAGCTGTTGCTCAAAGCGCTGATAGAGCGTTATATCGAGGATGGGCTACCCGTCGGATCGCGCACACTATCGCGCGCATCGGGTCTGGAGCTGTCGCCGGCAACTATCCGAAATGTCATGGCAGATCTGGAAGAGCTCGGGTTGATCACCAGTCCGCATACCTCTGCAGGGCGCATACCTACTGCCAAAGGCTATCGGTTGTTCGTGGACACCATGATGACTGTGCACCGTGAGCGGTTTGTGACGTCTTCACTGCTGCCAGAGCAGCCACAGAAGGTGATTGCCAACGCGGCCCATCTGCTGTCCAGCCTTTCGCAGTTCGTGGGTGTCGTCATGGCACCCCGCCGTACATCGGTTTTCCGCCACATTGAGTTCCTGCGCTTGTCCGAACGGCGCTTCCTGGTCATCATCGTCTCTCCGGATGGGGATGTTCAGAACCGGGTGATCTTTTCGGAAACGGATTTCACACAAAGTCAGTTGATCGAGACGGCAAATTTTCTCAATACGCACTATGCGGGCATGGAGATGGAGCAGGTGCGCGAGAGGCTCAAAAGCGAGGTGGAAATGTTGCGCAGCGAGATTGCGGCTCTCATGCAGGCCGCAGTCAACATCAGTTCCGAGGCCCTCACCCAGGCGCAAGACGAGGTCGTGATTTCAGGAGAGCGAAACCTGCTGGCCGTCAGTGACTTCTCTAAAGATATGGGCAATCTGCGGCGTGCTTTTGATCTGTTTGAACAGAAGACACAGATCTTGCGCTTGCTAGATGTGTCCAACCAAGCCGAGGGGATGCGCATATTCATTGGCGGTGAAAGTCAGGTTGTACCCTTCGAGGAGCTTTCGGTGGTCAGTGCTCCCTACGAGGTCAACGGCCAGGTAGTGGGCACATTGGGGGTGATCGGACCTATGCGAATGCCGTACGACAGAATGATTCAGATCGTAGATATCACTTCCAAACTGGTGTCGAACGCGCTCAGTCACCATAAGTAAGCCCCTACAATACTGGGCCTGCCGGCTTTGTCGCTGGGCGAGAGAGTATGGGGCGTTAGCTCAGTTGGTTAGAGCAGAGGACTCATAATCCTTTGGTCGTTGGTTCAAGTCCAACACGCCCTACCAA
>NZ_MWOM01000080.1:0-15662 GCF_012931925.1 Acidovorax sp. SRB_24 | reverse complement strand
CCCACCATCCCAAAATCGCGGTCATTCTGCTCTGCGCGACCCAGACGCCGGAGTTCCTGATCAACTCAATGCGGGCGGGCGTGCGCGAAGTTCTGCCTTCACCGGTGACCGCGGACGCGCTGGAGGCCGCAGTCAGCCGCATTGCGGCCAAGTTGATCAGCACCAAACCCAAGGGCCTGGGCAAGGTACTGGCTTTCATACCCTGCAAAGGCGGAAGCGGGGCCACGTTCATAGCGACCAATCTGGCTTACCAGCTGGCAGAAACGAACACGGTTCTGCTGGTGGATCTGAATCTGCAATTTGGCGATGCCCTGTCTTTCGTGCACGACGGCGAGCCAGCTTCCACTTTGGCGGATGTAGCCCATGACATCAGTCGTCTGGATGCGTCTTTCCTTTCCGCCAGCACCGTCAAAATTTCTGCCAACTACAGCATTCTGGCGGCGCCTGAAGACCTGACGAAAGCGATGGAGATCAAGCCCGAGCATATTGATGCCATCCTGGGTTTGGCTGTGACCCAGTATGACTTTGTGCTGCTGGACATGGGCCGTAATCTGGACACACTGGCCATCAAGGCCTTGGACCGGGCTTACCGCATCTTTCCGGTGTTGCAGGCCGGACTGCCCGGAATCCGAAATGCAAGCAAGCTCTTGGCTGTCTTCAAGTCGCTGGGTTACCCGGAAGACAAGATCGAGATGATCGTCAACCGCTTTGAAAAAGGGGGAGACATCAGCCTTGATGGCATTCAGCGCTCGCTCGGCACTGTCAGCCTGCGTACCGTGCCCAATTCGTACAAAGAGGTGAATGCGTCTATCAACCAGGGCGACGCCCTGGCCGAAATGGCCTCTTCCAATACGGTGGCAAAAAGTTTGGCGGAGTTTGCCGTGTCGCTCAGCCCGAAGCAGGAAGACAGCCGTAGTTTGCTGGGGCGTTTGTTTCGGCGGGCATGAAGTGCAGCGCTGCCCTTGGTTTTTTTCCATTGAATGGGAGTTAAAAAATGTCCTTCCGAGACAAACTCAATGCCGTCGCTGCAGAACCCATTGCGCCGCGGCCGCTTCATGCCGTCAACGATGCAAATCAGGGCCACGTGGCCAGTGAGGCCTACAAGGTATTGAAGGGCCAGATGCACCTGAAGCTGGTCGAAAAGTTTGACTTGGCGGCGCTGGAGAATTTGTCGCCCGTCGTGCTGCGCCAGGAAATCGCCACCATGGTGGAACGCCTGCTCATTGAGGAGCAAGCCGCCATCAATGACATTGAGCGGCGCACGCTGATCCGCGACATCCAGCATGAAATGCTCGGCTTCGGGCCGCTTGAACTGTTGATGGCCGACCCCACGGTGTCCGATATTTTGGTGAATTCCTACCAGCAGATTTATGTGGAACGCAAGGGCAGGCTGGAGCTGACCAACGTCACTTTTACCGATGAGAAGCACCTGCTGCGCATCATTGACAAAATCGTGTCGCTGGTAGGGCGGCGCATTGATGAGTCCAGCCCCATGGTGGATGCCAGGCTGCCAGATGGGTCGCGCGTCAATGCGGTGATTCCGCCGGTCGCGCTGGACGGCCCCATGATGTCGATTCGCCGGTTTGCCCATATTCCACTGCGAATGGAAAACCTGGTGATGGAACTCAAGAGCTTGACGCCAGAAATGGCGTTCATGCTGGAAGGTCTGTGCAAAGCCAAAGTCAACATGATCATCTCGGGCGGCACCGGTGCTGGCAAGACGACCTTGCTCAACATTTTGTCGGGCTATATCCCCGAGTCAGAGCGCATCGTCACCATCGAAGATGCGGCCGAACTGCAGATGCAGCAGCCGCACGTGGTCCGACTGGAAACCCGGCCCGTCAATATTGAAGGCAAGGGTGAAATTACCCAGCGCGCACTGGTGCGCAACGCCCTTCGGATGCGACCTGACCGTATCGTGATTGGCGAAGTTCGCGGCGCTGAAGCGGTGGACATGCTGCAGGCCATGAACACCGGCCATGAAGGATCGCTGACCACCATCCATGCCAACACGCCGCGCGATGCCTTGTCGCGGCTGGAAAACATGATCGGTATGGCCAACCTGAACCTTCCGCACAAGGCCGCCCGGCAGCAGATTGCATCGGCGATTACGGTCGTGATCCAGGGGCTGCGGCTGATTGACGGAAAACGCAAGATCACCAGCATTCAGGAGATTACCGGCATGGAAGGCGAAATCATCACCATGCAGGAAATCTTCACTTTCAGGCAAACCGGCATCAGTGCAACAGGCGAGGTGCAAGGCCATTTTCAGGCAACCGGCGTGAGGCCGAAATTTGCGGAACGCCTGCGCTCGTTTGGGGTGGTGTTGCCCGATGCCATGTTCGACCCTGCGAAACATTACGAATAGAAGGAGCGACCATGCTGCAAATTCTTGGCGGCAACGCCTTCCTGATGATATCGGTGCTTGTTTTCGTGGCAGTGCTCCTGTTGCTCGAAGGGGGTTACCTGTTCTGGAAATCGTACAAGGGTCCGGAGGCCAAGAAAATTGAAAAGCGCTTGCAAGCACTTTCGGCGTCATCTGATCACACCAAACAGGCGCAACTGCTGAAACAGGGAATGCTCAGCGACGTTCCCGTCATCGAACGCTTCCTGCTGAGCATGGCCCGAGCGGAAAGACTGGGCAGGTTCATCTTTCAGGCGGGACTCAACTGGACCGTATCCAGGCTTGTACTGACCTGCGCAGTACTGGGCGCTATCAGCTTCACGCTGGTGATCTACCTGGCGCACCAGACGCTCTTGCTGGGGGCAGTGGTAGGAGCCATCTTTGCAACGGCGCCCCTCTTGTATGTCAGCTATCAAAGAACACGCCGCTTGGACAAGTTCGAAAAGCAATTGCCTGATGCGCTCGACCTGATCACCCGTGCCCTGCGCTCTGGCCATGCTTTCTCATCGGCCTTGCAAATGGTGGGCGACGAAATGGCGGAACCCATCGCCGGGGAGTTCCGGGTCGTTCATGATGAAGTCAATTTTGGTGTATCGCTGCAGCAGGCGCTGACAAACCTGAGCGTACGCGTCCCCCTGACTGATCTGCGTTACTTCATCGTATCGGTATTGATTCAACGCGAATCGGGCGGTAACCTGACCGAGGTACTTGGAAATTTGAGCCGCTTGATTCGCGAGCGACTCAAACTGATTTCAAAGGTAAGAATTTTGTCTTCGGAAGGTCGTTTATCTGCCTGGATATTGGGTGTCATGCCTTTTGCGTTGGCCGGCGTGATGTATCTTGTGAACCCTGCTTTCATGGCGCCCTTATGGAAGGATCCGATCGGGATTGCAATTATTAAATATATGCTTATTTTGATGATTTTCGGTGCATTTATTCTAAGAAAAATAATAAAAATCCATGTCTAGAGGAGATGACAAGTGTTATTACTTCCTTATCTTATATTTATTTCTGTCACATTTGGCTTGATCGGGCTCTATCTCTGGCTGGCGCCAACCCGGGCAGAAAAACGCCTGCAAGCCATAGCGGGACCGGATGAAAAATCCCACTGGACAGAAACATTTGTCAAAGTGGCCGGTCCTCTGGCCAAGCTGTCTTTGCCAACAGATGATTTAGAGAAATCGCCACTTCGTATCAGATTTTCAAATGCAGGGATTCGGCATAAAGATGCGTATCTTATTTATTTTAGTTGTAAAACAATAATTCCATTTGTCTTTGCAGGCCTGGCGTTTCTGGCTCTTAGAATTATGAGCCAAACAGGTATGACGCTTCTGTTTTACATCATGCTGTCAGCCTTGCTGGGCTGCTATTTGCCTAATATATTTTTGTACTTTAAAATCAAAGCGCGTCAACAGGAGATTTTTGAAAACTTTCCTGATGCGGCTGATTTAATGTTGGTCTGCGTGGAGGCCGGCCTGGGCCTGGATGCCAGCCTGACTAAAGTTGCGGAGGAAATCCAGATAAAAAGTGTTGCCTTGGCAGAAGAGTTGCATCTGACCAATCTGGAAATGAGGGCAGGTAGCACCCGAGAAAAATCCTTGCAAAATCTCGCGCTTCGTACAGGTATTGAGGAAATCAGCATTTTTGCCGTCATGATAATTCAGGCAGACAAGTTCGGAACCAGCATTGGCGAATCGCTGCGGGTATTTTCCGATGATCTGCGCCATAAGCGTCAGGTGCGCGCCGAGGAGCTGGCCGCCAAAGTGCCAACAAAAATGCTTTTTCCGCTGGTGGTCTGTATTTTTCCATCCATCATCATGGTCATCATGGGGCCGGCCGTTATTCAGGTTATTCGAACCATGCTTCCCATGTTGGGTGGAAAGGGATGAGGGTGGATGTCGTCCGTTAACTTGCCAAGCACTTTCAGGGGGTTGCCTCCGTATCTGAACTGCCCACAGACCGAAGGTTGCTAAGTTGGTGTTTGGACGCATAAACGTACAACTCAAGGCGATTGCTGACGCCCAGCTTTTGGTAAATCGCAGTCAGATGATTTCGCAAGGTATGCTCGGATATAAAAAGCCGATCGGCAAGCGCTTTGTTGTGCGCACCATTGCCTTCGATAACGGCATAAATGATTTTTCTTTCCCGAGGGGTCAGGCTGGCCTGTTTTTCCGCTTCGGGGTTAGATTTCTTGGTGAGTTTGGTAGTCGTAAATTCCCTGAAAACCCTGCTGAGCGTTTCACGGTCAAGCCACATTTCTCCCTCGGCCGTTTTTTCGATGGCCTTCAGCACTTGTTCCGCTGATGCGTCTTTCCGCAAAATCCCACGTGCACCTCGAAGAACTGCCAGATCGAGCGTCGCCTGGTTGCGTTCTCCGGTAAAAATCAATACCTGCGAGGCAGGATTCAACAGCAGCGCGGGGAGAATGTCGAGAGCGCTTTTTCCGCCCAGATCAAGATCCAGCAAAATAACATCCGGATGCAGAGAGCCTATTTTCTCAAGGGCCTCTTCACCGGTTCTTGCGGTTCCTGCCACTTCCATTCGCGGCTTTTCACTTTCAATCAGTTTGACAAGCCCCCATAGCATGGTCTGGTGATCGTCTATGAGCAGGACGCGAATCGGTTTTGATGAAAATGTCATAGAACCATCCTATACAGGTATTTCAACGTGAACGACCGTATTGCCATCTGGACCGTGATTAATATGCAGCTTGCCTCCCAGCACAGCGGCCCTTTCACTTAGAGAATTTGGGGTGAAAGCTACAGGCTGGTGCCCTTGATTTTCATTTTCAATTTCAATCTTGATGGATTCGTTGATATGGTGAATTTTTACATGTCCTTTTTCTGCGAGAGTGTGTTTGCAGATGTTGCTCAATCCTTCGCGCACGAGCTGTAATATTTCTATAGCCAAACGATCGCTTACCCTGAATTCGCCCGCAATGGTAATGCTGATGTCAATTCCATAAAATTCTTTAAGCTGCTCCGCCTGTTGATTCAAAGCCACGAGAAAAACGGGTTCGATTTTGCTGTGCCGATTTTTAAAGTTCGCGGCAAAACGGCGTAAATCACCAATTACTTTTTCCGCCATCCGTGCTAATTTATCAATATCCTCAATAAGTGGATTGTCGGCAGAAGCCTTGTTTCGAATGGCTCCCAGTGCCAACTTCAAGCCGATGTATGGCTGGATGGCAGTGTCATGGAGATCCAATGAGATTTTGTGCCGTTCCTGCAGTGCGGCTTCTGAAGCCATTCTATCGAGAATATCAATATTATCAATGGCAGGAAAGGCTTGTGCCAAAATATGGCTTAAAAATAAAGCATCCGCTTTGCTGAATGATTCGTTGGGCGAGAGTAAATAAATTCGACCGTGTTGTCGCCTTAATGACAAAGGTGCGCTGAGGAAGGACCGAGTCTCCAGAATTTCAGCGAGATTTTTAATGGACTCTGCTTCGTGCTTCTCCCATCGTTCCCTGGAGCAGTCATAGGCCATCGATTTCTGAAACAAAGACGACGAGAAAGGCCAGAGCGGGCTGGTGTATGCAATGATGTGGTCGTCAGAAACCGCCATCAGAGGCGCAGCGGCTTCTGCATTCACTGCATCGGCACTGATCGCTGATGTTGAATTTTTGTCTTTTATCGTGCGAAGAAAATAAGTGCCAAGCTCTTTATCGCGCAGTACCAGAATACAGCTTCTGGCCTTGAAAAACCGTCGCGTTTTTTCCAGTACGTTAACAATGGTTTGATCGACTCCAAATCGAGGATTGGATAAGCGACTTACATCACGGAGAAGATTAAGCTGGTGCATTAATCTTACTTTTGATTCGCCCCAGTACACGCTCATATAGCCGAAGGTCAGCAGAAAGGTGGTGCGCAAAAATAATCGAGATAAATCGCTTTGCGTTTCCAGTGCCAAGCCAGATGCAGAAAATAGTATGGCCGATGCAACGGTGACTCTAGCACCCTCTTCGAAACCCCATCGAAAAGAGGAGGTGAGAATGGCGAAGAAAAAAAACAGAAAGAAAAAACTGTCCACCCCACCGGTGAAAATAACAATAAGCGCAAACCACAATACATCCAGTCGGTGAACCAGGATGCTTTGCGAGAATGGCTTTTCGCGCAGGGATAAAACATAAATAAATATACTGTGGAACAAGTATCCGAAAAATACAAGCCAAGTGAAATTTTCTCTGCTGCTCAAACCTGAGGGGTCAACAAAAACGGCGAGTAGCACCGAGACGGCCAAGACCATGCGCATTCGGCTGACCATTTTTGCATCGGCGGAATTCATTGCAAAACTTGAATCAGTTTCGCCTTTTATGTCATCATTGGATTTCAGCATGTGCCCTCTCTGCTCAAGAACATGGGTTCAACAATCCTGATTCACCGCACCGATGCAGACTAATTTAACACTTTGATGCATGACAATCAATAAAAGACTTGTCCTCCTCTTTAATTTGCTCCGCATACGCGATCAGTGATTTCTTACACCGCGGGTACGCATGAATTGGTTGGGTGCGCTGCACTCGATTTTTTCAACTCCAGCAAAGCCGACCGTGACGGTTGAACGTTCTGAAGAGTGCATAAAAATCAGGTTGTTGCGGCGCTGGAAATCTGGGGCGAAGCCTTGCACAACGCAGTTGATTGTTGATATGCAACGCATTCAAGAAGACCAGATGGCAGTGCGAAAAGGGTAGGGTGCCACCACCTTGATGGACATCGACAGCCATGGGCTGCTGGATGCCTAGATCGGCGTTATGGACTTGGGGGAGCTGAGCCTTGCAGAACCGTGGCAGGCCTTGGATCGCTGTGCGGTTCTGTCAGTCGGTGCCGGGTGACAAGCTGCGGAGCATCGATATCGTGTCGGCGTCGCATTGGCAGTGGCCGATGCGTGCCGCTGATAATTTGCGGCGGGGATGCCGTCAGCATCGGGTAAGCCGACCTCAAGCCATTGATTGTCAGACCTGCCGTGCCGCCGCCGCGTTGCGCCGAGCGGCACTTCCCGAAAGTCGTCGACAACTGAATTTCCAGGTTTCCAATAAAAAATGCCAGTCAGCGTGAGCTGACTGGCATTGCCCTTACAGGGCCCGTTTTGAATCGATATTTTCCAGATAATTAGCTGCGGCGGCGGCGTGCAAAGCATGCGCCCAGCAAGCCCAGCCCCAAGAGTGCCAGGGTGGCAGGTTCCGGAACTGCGGTACCGGGGGCGCCGAGCACGAACACAATTTCAGGGCCGTCATTTGCATCGGCGAAGGCGAAGCGGAACTGAACTTTATCGGTGGCGGAAAATGAGGAGAAGTTGCCCAGCAGGTAGTCTGCGAAGCCAAGCCCGTTATTGATGTCAGGTACGCTGACTGGGCCCGTGAATGTGTCGACGATAATGTCGTTCACACGCATATCGAACGCTACCAGCGTTTGTGGAGAATTAGCATTCGTCTGATTCAAATTGAGACCAAGCCGAAGCGTGTTGCCCGTACCAATGACATTAAGAAGGGTCTGCCCGGTGTAGGCGGGTGAAAGAAGATCCCAGTTGGTCACATTGCCTTGAGAAGGCAAAGGCTGCGAAGGAAAACTCGCCGGGTTTTGGCACGATGGGCTGCTAAAGACGCAAGGGCTCTCAACAGAGTGTTGAAACTGGTTGCCAACGACAGGGGTCAAGCTGATGGTATTGGCGGTAGCACCACCGCCGAATGCAAGGCCTGCCAGGCCCAGCGCCAACGCATAAAGTTTGGTGGTCATGATTGCTGGCTCCTAGAAAAAAGTGCGGTGCCAAGCTATGAGCAATATGCGTGCCAGAAATTTTTTTCTTTGTAGGGTAATCACTTACATTGCTACCTCTACCGTATCTTCAAAAAACTGTCAAAAAATCCGACGGCTGTTATGGACTTAATGGATGTTCTCAGAAGCAGAAAATACAAACGTTCAACTGCTGGCCATGGTCGTGGCCAGTCTGAACAGGAGCTCATTTGGCACTGCTGCACCAAGGCAATGGCCAAGGTGTCGTTAGAAGGTGCAATACGTGATCTTCAGCGGCATGACCACGCACAAGCAGGCCAGGCGCCAGCTTGAGCAGACCCTGCAGTCGCAGATCATCCTTGGCGCGAGGGTGCGCGGCTCTTGCCCTTCAGGCGTGGTAACCGCTGGGGCGCAATGCCCACGACCTTGCGCATGCCCGCACCATGTGCCCATGCTCGTGGCGTTCGATGAGCACGTACCTCACCGGGATTGCCTGGCAAAGTACGCTGCCCTTTCCAGATCAAATCTTGCGGCGGCGTGCCCACGATGCGCCGAGTAAGGCGATACCCATCAGCGCAATCGATCCCGGCTCAGGAACTTGCGTTGGACCGCAATTGGATGTGCCCAAAACACAACCTGCGAATTCAAAGTTATTGCCACCATTGCCGACTTGTTGAAACCTGACGCTGAAGGGGCTTGTGAACGAAATCCCATTCGTCAGGAAGTTGCCAGCGGTTGTGAGGGTCAGCGAAAAGGTATCGCTCCCTCCTTCGGAAAGTCCATTGCCGTTGCCACCGCCGGAGCAGTTGTTGCTGCGCCAAATGCACAGATCCACAGTCGCGAATGACGGGAATGTATTGTTGATTCCAGCATCCCAGGACCCGGTCGCCGAAGCCCCCGTCAGTGTGGGGCTGACCATGTCAATCCCGAATGACATCAGCCGGTTCTGGCCCGGGCCGCTGGAATCATTGGAAACTTTCAGCCCAAAGGTTGCGCTTTGGGCCGACAGCGAGTTGAGCGTGAACTGCATCGTGGCAGACAGCGTGGCGCCATCTCGGGTCGTCGAATACAGGATCGAACCCGTATCGGACACACTGTCGAAAAGCATGAGCGCAGCATGGGTGCTGCCCATTCCCATCAATCCGCCACAAAGGGCAACTGCTTGAACAACTTTCTTCAATTTCATGGTGGCTCCCTCGGTTGTATGTGCACGTTGCACACTGCAACAAGCAAGCACGATGTATGCCATTTCAAAAATAATGAGTGAAATCAATGCGTTAGCGTCGCCTTGCGTCGGTATCTGCGACGAAATGTAAAAATGTTCGACAAATATGGAGGTGCCTTCTCCTCCTAAGCCGCCGAACGGTGCTTTCCCCTGTTTCGTCTCTAGCGCTTCGGACGCGTTGTAAGCGCCCAGCCACGCGGCATTGCCATTGCCTCAGTTAACATTCACCCCTTGAGCCGCCGGGCACGTCAGCGCGCCCGGCGGCGACTGCCGCCCGGCCCTGGCGCTGCGCAGCGGCGCGGTGTTACAGGTGATTCGTGCGACTCAATTCCATCAAACTCTCCGGCTTCAAGTCGTTTGCCGAACCGACCAACTTCCTGCTGCCCGGCCAGCTGGTGGGTGTGGTGGGGCCCAACGGCTGCGGCAAATCCAACATCATGGATGCGGTGCGCTGGGTGCTGGGCGAGAGCAAGGCCAGCGAGCTGCGCGGCGAGTCGATGCAGGACGTGATCTTCAGCGGCACGACCACGCGCAAGCAGGCCAGCCGGGCCAGCGTGGAGCTGGTGTTCGAGAACAACGACCACCGCGCGGGCGGGCAGTGGAACCAGTACGCCGAGATCGCCGTCAAGCGCGTGCTCACGCGCGATGGCACCAGCAGCTACTACATCAACAACCAGCCGGTGCGCCGCCGCGACGTGCAGGACGTGTTCCTGGGCACGGGCCTGGGGCCGCGCGCCTACGCCATCATTGGCCAGGGCACCATCAGCCGCATCATCGAATCGCGCCCTGAAGAGCTGCGCCTGTTCCTCGAAGAGGCGGCGGGCGTCTCCAAATACAAGGAGCGCCGCCGCGAGACCGAGAACCGGCTCTCGGGCACACGCGAAAACCTCACCCGCGTCGAAGACATCCTGCGCGAGCTCAACCTCAACCTGGAAAAGCTCGAAAAACAGGCCGAGGTGGCGCAGAAGTACAACGCGCTGCAGGCCGACGTGACGCTCAAGCAGCACCAGCAATGGTTCTTGAAACGCGCCGACGCCGAGGCCGAGCAGGCCAAGGTGCGCATGGACGGCCTGCAGGCCGTGAACGACCTTGAAGCGCGCATGGCCGAGTTGCGCCACATCGAGTCCGAACTGGAGACCATCCGCCAGGCGCACTACGCCGCTGGCGACCAGGTCAACCAGGCGCAGGGCAAGCTCTACGAGACGACGGCCGAGGTGGGGCGCCTGGAGGCCGAGATCCGCTACGTGATCGAAGGCCGCCAGCGCGTGCAGCAGCGCCTGGTCGCGCTGGCCGAGCAGATCACGCAGTGGTCCGAGCGCAAGGAGGAGGCCGAGTTCGAACTGGAGAACCTGGCCGGGGCCGGAGTCGATGCCGAAGAGCGGGCCGAACTGCTGGCCGCCCAGGTCGAAGAGCAGGCGATGCAGCTGCCTGACCTCGAGGAAGCCCTGCGCCAAAGCCAGCACCACGCCAACGAGCAGCGCACGGCGGTGGTGCAGGTGCAGCAGCAGATCCAGGTGCTGGCCGCCGAACAGCGCAGCATCGACGAGCAAAGCCGTCAGCAGGACGCCCGCTACGAGCGCCTGCGCGCCGACCGCAATGCCCTGGCCGCGCCCGACGAGGCGCGCCTGGTCAACCTGCACGGCCAGCTGACCGCCGCGCAGGAGGGCGTCGAAGTGACCGAAGCGCGCCTGGCCGAGCTGCAGGACGCCGTGCCGCGTCTGGACGAAGAGCGGCGCACGCGCCAGCAGGCGGTGAACCAGGAAGCCGCGCGCCAGGCCGACCTGTCGGCACGCATGGAAGCGCTCAAGGCCTTGCAGGAAAAGCTCAAGACCGACGGCAAGCTGCAGCCCTGGCTGGCCAAGCACGGGCTCGAGGGCCTGCAGGGGCTGTGGAGCCGCATCCACATCGAGCCCGGCTGGGAACACGCGCTCGAAGCGGCGCTGCGCGAGCGCATCGGCGCGCTCGAAGTGGGGCGTCTGGACAGCGTGCGCGGCTTTCTGGGCGCGGGCGGGGCCGATGCGCCGCCGGCCAAGCTGGCGTTTTTCAGCCCCCCTGCGGCCTCGGCACCCGAGCCTGCGAGCGATCTGCCGCGCCTGGCCGATTTGCTGCGCCTGCACGATGTCGGCCTGCGCGCCGTGCTCGGCGACTGGCTGCAGGGCTGCTACACCGCCCAGTCGCTCGATGAAGCCCTGAACCGGCGCAGCCAGCTGCAGGCCGGCGAAGCCCTCTACATCGCCGGTGGCCATGTGGTTACGCGGCACAGCGTCGGCTTCTATGCGCAGGACTCCGAGCAGTCGGGCCTGCTGGCGCGTGCGCAAGAGATCGAGCACCTGGAGAAAGAACTGCGCGCGCAGGCGCTGATCACCGACGAGGCGCGCACGGCCCTGGTGCGCGCCGAGGGCGCCTATGCCGACGCCGCGCAGCGCCTCACCGCCGTGCGCCGCGAGGCCACCGAGGCGCAGGGCCGCGCGCACGGGCTGCAGGTCGAGCATCTGCGCCTGTCGCAGCTGGTCGAGCAGACGCGCGCGCGCAGCGAACAGATCGGTGCCGACCTGGCCGAGGTCGAGGAGCAGCTGGCCGAACTGCAGGAGCGCCGCGTGACGGCCGAAGCGCGTTTTGAAGAGCTCGACATGCAGTTGGCCGACAGCCAGGAGCGCCACGCCCAGCTGGGCGACCGCGTGATCGAGGCCGAACGCAAGCTGCACGAGTGCCGCGAGCAGCAGCGCAGCCTGGAGCGCCAGGCGCAAGAGGCCACGTTCTCGCAGCGCAGCGTCGAGGCGCGCCGGGCCGAACTCTCGCGCACGCTGGCGACGGCCTCGGGCCAGGCGACGGCGCTGGCCGACGAGCGCGTGCGCGCCCAGGGCGAGCTCGAGCGCCTGTCCGACGCGGCCGCGCAGGGCGGCCTGCAAGACGTGCTGGCGCTGAAGATGGAGCGCGAGCAGGCCCTGGCCGCCCAGCGCAGCACCTACGACGGCCTGAGCACCCAGCTGCGCGCCAGCGACGAACGGCGCCTGCAGCTCGAGCGCGCGCTCGACCCGCTGCGCGCGCGCATCACCGAGTTCCAGCTCAAGGAACAGGCCGCGCGCCTGGGCCTCGAGCAATACACCACGCTGCTCGCCGACGCCCAGGCCGACCTGGAGGCCGTGGCCCGGTCGATTGCCGAGGGCAACGTGCGCGTGGCCGGGCTCCAGGGCGAGATCGACCGGCTGCACCAGGGCATCGCCGCGCTGGGCGCCGTCAACCTGGCCGCACTCGACGAACTGGCCGCTGCGCGCGAACGCAAGACCTTCCTGGACATGCAGACCGCCGACCTGACGGAAGCCATGAACACGCTCGAAGACGCGATCCGCAAGATCGACGCCGAGACGCGCGAGCTGCTCTCGGGCACCTTCGAGGCGGTCAACGGCCATTTCGGGCGCATGTTCCCCGAGCTGTTCGGCGGCGGCAACGCCCGGCTCATCGTCACCGGCGACGAAATCCTCGATTCCGGCGTGCAGGTCATGGCCCAGCCGCCGGGCAAGAAGAACCAGACCATCCACCTGCTCTCGGGCGGCGAAAAGGCCCTCACGGCCATCGCGCTGGTCTTCGCCATCTTCCAGCTCAACCCCGCGCCCTTCTGTTTGCTCGACGAGGTCGATGCGCCGCTGGACGACGCCAACACCGAGCGCTACGCCAAGCTGGTCTCGAGCATGAGCCGCGAAACGCAGTTCCTGTTCATCAGCCACAACAAGATCGCGATGGAAATGGCCGAGCAGCTGATTGGCGTCACCATGCAGGAGCAGGGCGTCTCGCGCATCGTCGCGGTGGACATGGAGTCCGCCCTGTCCATGGCCGACGCGGCCTGAACACCAACCCCACACCACCATGAGCACCTTGCAAATCAGCCTGGCCGTCATCGGCGCCCTGTTGCTGGCCCTGATCGTGGCCTACAACGCCTGGACAGCCCGCCGGAACACCCCGAAGAAGGCCTTGCCGCCCGAGGGCGAGCGCGCCGCCGAGCCCGCGCTGCGCCAGGAGCCCGGCTTCGACATCCCGGCGAGCCCCGAAACCGAAGCGCACGCGCTGGCGCCAGGCGCCGAGCCCGCGCCGCACAGCGTCGACCTGCACGACGCGCTCGACCTGCCGGTGCCTCCGCCACCCGAGCGCCGCCCGGGCCTGGATGCGCTGATCGACGCGATCGCTCCGCTGCAGGCCGACCACCCGGTGTCGGGCGACGCGGCCATGGCCGCGCTGCCGCCGACGCGCCGCGCCGGCAGCAAACCGTTTGCCATCGAGGGCTACAACGAACGCACGCAGCACTGGGAAACCCCCGTGGCCGGCCAGCGCTACCACGCGTTCCAGGCGGGGGTGCAGCTGGCCAACCGCACCGGCGCGCTCAACGAGATCGAGTTTTCGGAGTTCGTCGTCAAGGCCCAGGCGTTTGCCGACGCCGTCAACGCCGCGCCCGACTTCCCCGACATGCGCCACGAGGTGGCGCGTGCGCGCGAGCTCGACCAATTCGCCAGCGAACACGATGCACAGCTCGCGTTCGTGCTGCGCGCGCGCCAGGCCGCGTGGAGCCCCGGCTACCTGCAGCAAAACGCCGCGCGCCTGGGCTTCGTGCCCGGCGCCATGCCCGGGCGCATGGTGCTGCCCGCCGGCACGCCCGGCCTGCCGCCGGTGCTGAGCCTGGTGTTCGACGCGCAGGCGGCGCTGTCCGAAGACATGGAGCAGTCGGCCGTGCGCGACCTGCTCATCAGCCTCGACGTGTCGCAGGTGAACCGCGCCGAGCAGCCCTTCGCGCGCCTGCGCGAAGCGGCCGCGGCGCTGTGCGAGGCCATGGACGGCGTGCTGTGCGACCAGAACGGCACGCCGCTGCCCGCCATGGCCATGGAGCCGATCGCGGCCGACCTGGAACTGCTCTACGACAAGCTCGACAGCCGCGATCTGTCGGCGGGCTCGGTGCTGGCGCGCCGCCTGTTCAGCTGAAGGCATGGGACACCCCCCTGTGTCGCTTCGCTCCATCCCCCCTCTCTCGCCTCGCTGCGCGATGCGGGAGGGGGGACGCCGCCAGCGCGGCGGGGCGGCCCTTGCGCGGCGGCCGCTGGCCTGGGCCGCGCCAGTTGCATGCGCTGCGGGCAGCGCGCAGATCCATGAGAGCTGAGATGACCGAAAACCTGGATCTTTTTCCGACACCAGAGCCCACCAGACAAGCCCAGGCTGCTATTCAAATAAGAGCGCTTCGGGAACAGCTCAACCGCTGGGCGCACGAGTACTACGTGCAGGATGCGCCCACGGTGCCCGACGCCGAATACGACCGCGCCTACCAGGCGCTCGAAGCGCTGGAGGCGCAACACCCCGACCTGGTCACGCCCGAGTCGCCCACCCAGCGCGTGATTGGCGCCGTGATGGCAGGCCTGGCGCCTGTGCGCCACGATGTGCCGATGCTCAGCATCCGCACCGAAACCGACACCCAGGGCAGCGGCGCGCAGGCGTTCGATGCGCGCGTGCGCCGCGAGCTGGGCCTGCACGAGTCCGACCCGCCGGTCGAATACGTGGCCGAGCCCAAGTTCGACGGCCTGGCCATGAGCCTGCGCTACGAGCGCGGCCACCTGGTGCAGGCCGCCACGCGCGGCAATGGCGAGGTCGGTGAGAACGTCACGCACAACATCCGCACGCTGCGGCAGATTCCGCTGACGCTGCCGCCGGGCGTGCCCCCCCTGCTGGAAGTGCGCGGCGAGGTGTTCATGCGCCGCGCCGACTTCGAGGCGCTCAACGAACGCCAGCGCGAGCAGGGCGGCAAGACCTTCGTCAACCCGCGCAACGCCGCCGCCGGCGCCGTGCGCCAGCTCGATTCGGGCATCGCCGCGCAGCGGCCGCTGAGCTTCTTCGCCTATGGCCTGGGGGCCGTCACGCCGGCGGAGGAGGGCGGCCCCGCGTTTGCCACGCACTACGCGCTGCTGCAAACCCTCAAGTCATGGGGTTTTCCGGTCGCAGACCAGGTGGAGACTGCGCAGGGTGCTTCTGAATTGATAGCGTATCACCAGCGCGTGGGCGCCACCCGCGACGAGCTGCCCTACGACATCGACGGCGTGGTCTACAAGGTCAATCGGCTCGACCTGCAGCGCCAGCTGGGCTTCCTCACGCGCGAGCCGCGCTGGGCCGTGGCGCACAAATACCCGGCTCAGGAGATGGTCACGCGCGTCGAAGGCATCGACGTGCAGGTCGGCCGCACCGGCAAGCTCACGCCCGTGGCGCGCCTGGCGCCCGTGTTCGTGGGCGGTGTGACGGTGACCAACGCGACGCTGCACAACGTGTTCGA
>NZ_MWOM01000081.1:0-15660 GCF_012931925.1 Acidovorax sp. SRB_24 | reverse complement strand
CCCACCATCCCAAAATCGCGGTCATTCTGCTCTGCGCGACCCAGACGCCGGAGTTCCTGATCAACTCAATGCGGGCGGGCGTGCGCGAAGTTCTGCCTTCACCGGTGACCGCGGACGCGCTGGAGGCCGCAGTCAGCCGCATTGCGGCCAAGTTGATCAGCACCAAACCCAAGGGCCTGGGCAAGGTACTGGCTTTCATACCCTGCAAAGGCGGAAGCGGGGCCACGTTCATAGCGACCAATCTGGCTTACCAGCTGGCAGAAACGAACACGGTTCTGCTGGTGGATCTGAATCTGCAATTTGGCGATGCCCTGTCTTTCGTGCACGACGGCGAGCCAGCTTCCACTTTGGCGGATGTAGCCCATGACATCAGTCGTCTGGATGCGTCTTTCCTTTCCGCCAGCACCGTCAAAATTTCTGCCAACTACAGCATTCTGGCGGCGCCTGAAGACCTGACGAAAGCGATGGAGATCAAGCCCGAGCATATTGATGCCATCCTGGGTTTGGCTGTGACCCAGTATGACTTTGTGCTGCTGGACATGGGCCGTAATCTGGACACACTGGCCATCAAGGCCTTGGACCGGGCTTACCGCATCTTTCCGGTGTTGCAGGCCGGACTGCCCGGAATCCGAAATGCAAGCAAGCTCTTGGCTGTCTTCAAGTCGCTGGGTTACCCGGAAGACAAGATCGAGATGATCGTCAACCGCTTTGAAAAAGGGGGAGACATCAGCCTTGATGGCATTCAGCGCTCGCTCGGCACTGTCAGCCTGCGTACCGTGCCCAATTCGTACAAAGAGGTGAATGCGTCTATCAACCAGGGCGACGCCCTGGCCGAAATGGCCTCTTCCAATACGGTGGCAAAAAGTTTGGCGGAGTTTGCCGTGTCGCTCAGCCCGAAGCAGGAAGACAGCCGTAGTTTGCTGGGGCGTTTGTTTCGGCGGGCATGAAGTGCAGCGCTGCCCTTGGTTTTTTTCCATTGAATGGGAGTTAAAAAATGTCCTTCCGAGACAAACTCAATGCCGTCGCTGCAGAACCCATTGCGCCGCGGCCGCTTCATGCCGTCAACGATGCAAATCAGGGCCACGTGGCCAGTGAGGCCTACAAGGTATTGAAGGGCCAGATGCACCTGAAGCTGGTCGAAAAGTTTGACTTGGCGGCGCTGGAGAATTTGTCGCCCGTCGTGCTGCGCCAGGAAATCGCCACCATGGTGGAACGCCTGCTCATTGAGGAGCAAGCCGCCATCAATGACATTGAGCGGCGCACGCTGATCCGCGACATCCAGCATGAAATGCTCGGCTTCGGGCCGCTTGAACTGTTGATGGCCGACCCCACGGTGTCCGATATTTTGGTGAATTCCTACCAGCAGATTTATGTGGAACGCAAGGGCAGGCTGGAGCTGACCAACGTCACTTTTACCGATGAGAAGCACCTGCTGCGCATCATTGACAAAATCGTGTCGCTGGTAGGGCGGCGCATTGATGAGTCCAGCCCCATGGTGGATGCCAGGCTGCCAGATGGGTCGCGCGTCAATGCGGTGATTCCGCCGGTCGCGCTGGACGGCCCCATGATGTCGATTCGCCGGTTTGCCCATATTCCACTGCGAATGGAAAACCTGGTGATGGAACTCAAGAGCTTGACGCCAGAAATGGCGTTCATGCTGGAAGGTCTGTGCAAAGCCAAAGTCAACATGATCATCTCGGGCGGCACCGGTGCTGGCAAGACGACCTTGCTCAACATTTTGTCGGGCTATATCCCCGAGTCAGAGCGCATCGTCACCATCGAAGATGCGGCCGAACTGCAGATGCAGCAGCCGCACGTGGTCCGACTGGAAACCCGGCCCGTCAATATTGAAGGCAAGGGTGAAATTACCCAGCGCGCACTGGTGCGCAACGCCCTTCGGATGCGACCTGACCGTATCGTGATTGGCGAAGTTCGCGGCGCTGAAGCGGTGGACATGCTGCAGGCCATGAACACCGGCCATGAAGGATCGCTGACCACCATCCATGCCAACACGCCGCGCGATGCCTTGTCGCGGCTGGAAAACATGATCGGTATGGCCAACCTGAACCTTCCGCACAAGGCCGCCCGGCAGCAGATTGCATCGGCGATTACGGTCGTGATCCAGGGGCTGCGGCTGATTGACGGAAAACGCAAGATCACCAGCATTCAGGAGATTACCGGCATGGAAGGCGAAATCATCACCATGCAGGAAATCTTCACTTTCAGGCAAACCGGCATCAGTGCAACAGGCGAGGTGCAAGGCCATTTTCAGGCAACCGGCGTGAGGCCGAAATTTGCGGAGCGTTTGCGCTCGTTTGGGGTGGTATTGCCTGATGCGATGTTCGACCCCGCGAAACATTACGAATAAAAGGAGTGAGCATGCTGCAAACCCTTGGCGGCAACGCCTTCCTTGTGATATCGGTGCTTGTTTTCGTGGCGGTGCTCTTGTTGCTCGAAGGGGTTTACCTGTTCTGGAAGTCGTACAAGGGTCCCGAGGCCAAGAAAATTGAAAGGCGCTTGCAAGCGCTTTCGGCGTCATCGGATCACACCAAACAGGCACAACTGCTGAAACAGGGAATGCTCAGTGACGTGCCCGTCATCGAGCGTTTTCTGCTGGGCATGGCCAAAGCGGAAGGATTGGGGCGGTTCATCTTTCAGGCGGGACTCAGCTGGACCGTATCCAGGCTTTTACTGACCTGCGCAGCAGTGGGCGCCATCAGCTTTACGCTGGTGATCTACCTGGCACACCAGTCGCTCTTGCTGGGGGCAGTGGTAGGAGCCGTCTTTGCAGCGGCCCCTTTGTTGTATGTCAGCTATCAAAGAACACGCCGTTTGGACAAGTTCGAAAAGCAATTGCCTGATGCACTCGACTTGATTACCAGAGCCTTGCGATCTGGTCACGCGCTTTCATCAGCCTTACAAATGGTGGGCGATGAAATGGCGGAGCCCGTCGCTGGAGAGTTTCGTGTTGTGCACGACGAAGTTAATTTCGGTGTATCGCTGCAGCAGGCGCTGACAAACCTGAGCGTTCGCGTCCCCCTGACCGATTTGCGTTATTTCATCGTATCGGTACTGATTCAACGCGACTCCGGCGGCAACCTGACCGAGGTCCTTGGTAATTTGAGCCGCCTGATTCGCGAACGGCTCAAATTGCTTTCAAAGGTAAGAATTTTGTCCTCTGAAGGGAGATTGTCGGCCTGGATATTGGGAATCATGCCTTTTGCATTGGCTGGCTTGATGTATCTCTTGAATCCGGCTTTCATGGCGCCGTTATGGACCGACCCGATCGGCATTTCAATTATCAAATACATGCTCATCCTGATGGCTTTCGGCGCGCTGATGCTCAGGAAAATAATAAAGATACACGTATAAAGGAAATGCAAATGTCATTACTTCCTTACCTTGTATTTTTTTCTGTCACCTTGGGAATCATTGGGCTTTATCTATGGTTGGCCCCAAGTAAGACGGAGAAACGTTTGCAAGCCATGGCAGGACCGTCTGAACAACCACGGTGGACAGAAACCTTTGTGAAAATCGCTGGTCCATTGGCCAAGCTGTCTTTACCGGCTGGTGATTTTGAAAAATCCCCACTTCGAATAAAATTTTTGAACGCCGGGATTCGCTATAAAAATGCACACATTATTTATTTTGGCTGCAAGACATTGATGCCCATTGTATTTTCAGCGGTTGCATTTGTGGCGCTCAGAGCCGTGGGGAAAACGGATACGACGTTCTTGTTTTATATGCTGCTGTCAGCTCTGATCGGCTGTTATTTGCCGAATTTGTTTCTGTATTTTAAAATTAAAGGCCGCCAGCAGGAAATTTTTGAAAATTTTCCCGATGCGGCTGATCTGATGCTTGTCTGCGTGGAAGCCGGTCTGGGCCTGGATGCGGGATTGACCAAAGTCTCCGAGGAAATTCAGATCAAAAGTGTTGCATTGGCCGAAGAGTTGCATCTGACCAATCTGGAAATGAGGGCCGGTGGCACCCGGGAAAAATCATTGCAAAATCTCGCACTTCGCACCGGTATCGAGGAAATCAGCATTTTTGCAGTAATGCTGATCCAGGCAGACAAATTTGGAACGAGCATTGGCGAGTCGCTGCGGGTTTTTTCCGATGATCTGCGCCATAAACGCCAGGTACGGGCTGAGGAAATGGCAGCCAAAGTGCCTACAAAAATGTTATTTCCCCTGGTGCTCTGCATATTTCCTTCCATTATCATGGTCATCATGGGGCCTGCAGTTATTCAGGTGATTCGCACCCTTCTTCCCATGTTGGGCGGTAAGGGATGAGTGTGAATGTCCTGTCAATTTTGCCTGGTAACTTCAAGGGGTTGTCTGCGCATCTGGATTGCCCGAAGAGCCCAAGTTGCCAAGCTGATGTTTGGATGCGTAAACGTACAACTCAAGGCGATTGCTGACGCCCAGTTTTTGGTAAATCGCAGTCAGATGATTTCGCAAGGTATGCTCGGATATAAAAAGCCGATCGGCAAGCGCTTTGTTGTGCGCACCATTGCCTTCGATAACGGCATAAATGATTTTTCTTTCCCGAGGGGTCAGGCTGGCCTGTTTTTCCGCTTCGGGGTTAGATTTCTTGGTGAGTTTGGTAGTCGTAAATTCCCTGAAAACCCTGCTGAGCGTTTCACGGTCAAGCCACATTTCTCCCTCGGCCGTTTTTTCGATGGCCTTCAGCACTTGTTCCGCTGATGCGTCTTTCCGCAAAATCCCACGTGCACCTCGAAGAACTGCCAGATCGAGCGTCGCCTGGTTGCGTTCTCCGGTAAAAATCAATACCTGCGAGGCAGGATTCAACAGCAGCGCGGGGAGAATGTCGAGAGCGCTTTTTCCGCCCAGATCAAGATCCAGCAAAATAACATCCGGATGCAGAGAGCCTATTTTCTCAAGGGCCTCTTCACCGGTTCTTGCGGTTCCTGCCACTTCCATTCGCGGCTTTTCACTTTCAATCAGTTTGACAAGCCCCCATAGCATGGTCTGGTGATCGTCTATGAGCAGGACGCGAATCGGTTTTGATGAAAATGTCATAGAACCATCCTATACAGGTATTTCAACGTGAACGACCGTATTGCCATCTGGACCGTGATTAATATGCAGCTTGCCTCCCAGCACAGCGGCCCTTTCACTTAGAGAATTTGGGGTGAAAGCTACAGGCTGGTGCCCTTGATTTTCATTTTCAATTTCAATCTTGATGGATTCGTTGATATGGTGAATTTTTACATGTCCTTTTTCTGCGAGAGTGTGTTTGCAGATGTTGCTCAATCCTTCGCGCACGAGCTGTAATATTTCTATAGCCAAACGATCGCTTACCCTGAATTCGCCCGCAATGGTAATGCTGATGTCAATTCCATAAAATTCTTTAAGCTGCTCCGCCTGTTGATTCAAAGCCACGAGAAAAACGGGTTCGATTTTGCTGTGCCGATTTTTAAAGTTCGCGGCAAAACGGCGTAAATCACCAATTACTTTTTCCGCCATCCGTGCTAATTTATCAATATCCTCAATAAGTGGATTGTCGGCAGAAGCCTTGTTTCGAATGGCTCCCAGTGCCAACTTCAAGCCGATGTATGGCTGGATGGCAGTGTCATGGAGATCCAATGAGATTTTGTGCCGTTCCTGCAGTGCGGCTTCTGAAGCCATTCTATCGAGAATATCAATATTATCAATGGCAGGAAAGGCTTGTGCCAAAATATGGCTTAAAAATAAAGCATCCGCTTTGCTGAATGATTCGTTGGGCGAGAGTAAATAAATTCGACCGTGTTGTCGCCTTAATGACAAAGGTGCGCTGAGGAAGGACCGAGTCTCCAGAATTTCAGCGAGATTTTTAATGGACTCTGCTTCGTGCTTCTCCCATCGTTCCCTGGAGCAGTCATAGGCCATCGATTTCTGAAACAAAGACGACGAGAAAGGCCAGAGCGGGCTGGTGTATGCAATGATGTGGTCGTCAGAAACCGCCATCAGAGGCGCAGCGGCTTCTGCATTCACTGCATCGGCACTGATCGCTGATGTTGAATTTTTGTCTTTTATCGTGCGAAGAAAATAAGTGCCAAGCTCTTTATCGCGCAGTACCAGAATACAGCTTCTGGCCTTGAAAAACCGTCGCGTTTTTTCCAGTACGTTAACAATGGTTTGATCGACTCCAAATCGAGGATTGGATAAGCGACTTACATCACGGAGAAGATTAAGCTGGTGCATTAATCTTACTTTTGATTCGCCCCAGTACACGCTCATATAGCCGAAGGTCAGCAGAAAGGTGGTGCGCAAAAATAATCGAGATAAATCGCTTTGCGTTTCCAGTGCCAAGCCAGATGCAGAAAATAGTATGGCCGATGCAACGGTGACTCTAGCACCCTCTTCGAAACCCCATCGAAAAGAGGAGGTGAGAATGGCGAAGAAAAAAAACAGAAAGAAAAAACTGTCCACCCCACCGGTGAAAATAACAATAAGCGCAAACCACAATACATCCAGTCGGTGAACCAGGATGCTTTGCGAGAATGGCTTTTCGCGCAGGGATAAAACATAAATAAATATACTGTGGAACAAGTATCCGAAAAATACAAGCCAAGTGAAATTTTCTCTGCTGCTCAAACCTGAGGGGTCAACAAAAACGGCGAGTAGCACCGAGACGGCCAAGACCATGCGCATTCGGCTGACCATTTTTGCATCGGCGGAATTCATTGCAAAACTTGAATCAGTTTCGCCTTTTATGTCATCATTGGATTTCAGCATGTGCCCTCTCTGCTCAAGAACATGGGTTCAACAATCCTGATTCACCGCACCGATGCAGACTAATTTAACACTTTGATGCATGACAATCAATAAAAGACTTGTCCTCCTCTTTAATTTGCTCCGCATACGCGATCAGTGATTTCTTACACCGCGGGTACGCATGAATTGGTTGGGTGCGCTGCACTCGATTTTTTCAACTCCAGCAAAGCCGACCGTGACGGTTGAACGTTCTGAAGAGTGCATAAAAATCAGGTTGTTGCGGCGCTGGAAATCTGGGGCGAAGCCTTGCACAACGCAGTTGATTGTTGATATGCAACGCATTCAAGAAGACCAGATGGCAGTGCGAAAAGGGTAGGGTGCCACCACCTTGATGGACATCGACAGCCATGGGCTGCTGGATGCCTAGATCGGCGTTATGGACTTGGGGGAGCTGAGCCTTGCAGAACCGTGGCAGGCCTTGGATCGCTGTGCGGTTCTGTCAGTCGGTGCCGGGTGACAAGCTGCGGAGCATCGATATCGTGTCGGCGTCGCATTGGCAGTGGCCGATGCGTGCCGCTGATAATTTGCGGCGGGGATGCCGTCAGCATCGGGTAAGCCGACCTCAAGCCATTGATTGTCAGACCTGCCGTGCCGCCGCCGCGTTGCGCCGAGCGGCACTTCCCGAAAGTCGTCGACAACTGAATTTCCAGGTTTCCAATAAAAAATGCCAGTCAGCGTGAGCTGACTGGCATTGCCCTTACAGGGCCCGTTTTGAATCGATATTTTCCAGATAATTAGCTGCGGCGGCGGCGTGCAAAGCATGCGCCCAGCAAGCCCAGCCCCAAGAGTGCCAGGGTGGCAGGTTCCGGAACTGCGGTACCGGGGGCGCCGAGCACGAACACAATTTCAGGGCCGTCATTTGCATCGGCGAAGGCGAAGCGGAACTGAACTTTATCGGTGGCGGAAAATGAGGAGAAGTTGCCCAGCAGGTAGTCTGCGAAGCCAAGCCCGTTATTGATGTCAGGTACGCTGACTGGGCCCGTGAATGTGTCGACGATAATGTCGTTCACACGCATATCGAACGCTACCAGCGTTTGTGGAGAATTAGCATTCGTCTGATTCAAATTGAGACCAAGCCGAAGCGTGTTGCCCGTACCAATGACATTAAGAAGGGTCTGCCCGGTGTAGGCGGGTGAAAGAAGATCCCAGTTGGTCACATTGCCTTGAGAAGGCAAAGGCTGCGAAGGAAAACTCGCCGGGTTTTGGCACGATGGGCTGCTAAAGACGCAAGGGCTCTCAACAGAGTGTTGAAACTGGTTGCCAACGACAGGGGTCAAGCTGATGGTATTGGCGGTAGCACCACCGCCGAATGCAAGGCCTGCCAGGCCCAGCGCCAACGCATAAAGTTTGGTGGTCATGATTGCTGGCTCCTAGAAAAAAGTGCGGTGCCAAGCTATGAGCAATATGCGTGCCAGAAATTTTTTTCTTTGTAGGGTAATCACTTACATTGCTACCTCTACCGTATCTTCAAAAAACTGTCAAAAAATCCGACGGCTGTTATGGACTTAATGGATGTTCTCAGAAGCAGAAAATACAAACGTTCAACTGCTGGCCATGGTCGTGGCCAGTCTGAACAGGAGCTCATTTGGCACTGCTGCACCAAGGCAATGGCCAAGGTGTCGTTAGAAGGTGCAATACGTGATCTTCAGCGGCATGACCACGCACAAGCAGGCCAGGCGCCAGCTTGAGCAGACCCTGCAGTCGCAGATCATCCTTGGCGCGAGGGTGCGCGGCTCTTGCCCTTCAGGCGTGGTAACCGCTGGGGCGCAATGCCCACGACCTTGCGCATGCCCGCACCATGTGCCCATGCTCGTGGCGTTCGATGAGCACGTACCTCACCGGGATTGCCTGGCAAAGTACGCTGCCCTTTCCAGATCAAATCTTGCGGCGGCGTGCCCACGATGCGCCGAGTAAGGCGATACCCATCAGCGCAATCGATCCCGGCTCAGGAACTTGCGTTGGACCGCAATTGGATGTGCCCAAAACACAACCTGCGAATTCAAAGTTATTGCCACCATTGCCGACTTGTTGAAACCTGACGCTGAAGGGGCTTGTGAACGAAATCCCATTCGTCAGGAAGTTGCCAGCGGTTGTGAGGGTCAGCGAAAAGGTATCGCTCCCTCCTTCGGAAAGTCCATTGCCGTTGCCACCGCCGGAGCAGTTGTTGCTGCGCCAAATGCACAGATCCACAGTCGCGAATGACGGGAATGTATTGTTGATTCCAGCATCCCAGGACCCGGTCGCCGAAGCCCCCGTCAGTGTGGGGCTGACCATGTCAATCCCGAATGACATCAGCCGGTTCTGGCCCGGGCCGCTGGAATCATTGGAAACTTTCAGCCCAAAGGTTGCGCTTTGGGCCGACAGCGAGTTGAGCGTGAACTGCATCGTGGCAGACAGCGTGGCGCCATCTCGGGTCGTCGAATACAGGATCGAACCCGTATCGGACACACTGTCGAAAAGCATGAGCGCAGCATGGGTGCTGCCCATTCCCATCAATCCGCCACAAAGGGCAACTGCTTGAACAACTTTCTTCAATTTCATGGTGGCTCCCTCGGTTGTATGTGCACGTTGCACACTGCAACAAGCAAGCACGATGTATGCCATTTCAAAAATAATGAGTGAAATCAATGCGTTAGCGTCGCCTTGCGTCGGTATCTGCGACGAAATGTAAAAATGTTCGACAAATATGGAGGTGCCTTCTCCTCCTAAGCCGCCGAACGGTGCTTTCCCCTGTTTCGTCTCTAGCGCTTCGGACGCGTTGTAAGCGCCCAGCCACGCGGCATTGCCATTGCCTCAGTTAACATTCACCCCTTGAGCCGCCGGGCACGTCAGCGCGCCCGGCGGCGACTGCCGCCCGGCCCTGGCGCTGCGCAGCGGCGCGGTGTTACAGGTGATTCGTGCGACTCAATTCCATCAAACTCTCCGGCTTCAAGTCGTTTGCCGAACCGACCAACTTCCTGCTGCCCGGCCAGCTGGTGGGTGTGGTGGGGCCCAACGGCTGCGGCAAATCCAACATCATGGATGCGGTGCGCTGGGTGCTGGGCGAGAGCAAGGCCAGCGAGCTGCGCGGCGAGTCGATGCAGGACGTGATCTTCAGCGGCACGACCACGCGCAAGCAGGCCAGCCGGGCCAGCGTGGAGCTGGTGTTCGAGAACAACGACCACCGCGCGGGCGGGCAGTGGAACCAGTACGCCGAGATCGCCGTCAAGCGCGTGCTCACGCGCGATGGCACCAGCAGCTACTACATCAACAACCAGCCGGTGCGCCGCCGCGACGTGCAGGACGTGTTCCTGGGCACGGGCCTGGGGCCGCGCGCCTACGCCATCATTGGCCAGGGCACCATCAGCCGCATCATCGAATCGCGCCCTGAAGAGCTGCGCCTGTTCCTCGAAGAGGCGGCGGGCGTCTCCAAATACAAGGAGCGCCGCCGCGAGACCGAGAACCGGCTCTCGGGCACACGCGAAAACCTCACCCGCGTCGAAGACATCCTGCGCGAGCTCAACCTCAACCTGGAAAAGCTCGAAAAACAGGCCGAGGTGGCGCAGAAGTACAACGCGCTGCAGGCCGACGTGACGCTCAAGCAGCACCAGCAATGGTTCTTGAAACGCGCCGACGCCGAGGCCGAGCAGGCCAAGGTGCGCATGGACGGCCTGCAGGCCGTGAACGACCTTGAAGCGCGCATGGCCGAGTTGCGCCACATCGAGTCCGAACTGGAGACCATCCGCCAGGCGCACTACGCCGCTGGCGACCAGGTCAACCAGGCGCAGGGCAAGCTCTACGAGACGACGGCCGAGGTGGGGCGCCTGGAGGCCGAGATCCGCTACGTGATCGAAGGCCGCCAGCGCGTGCAGCAGCGCCTGGTCGCGCTGGCCGAGCAGATCACGCAGTGGTCCGAGCGCAAGGAGGAGGCCGAGTTCGAACTGGAGAACCTGGCCGGGGCCGGAGTCGATGCCGAAGAGCGGGCCGAACTGCTGGCCGCCCAGGTCGAAGAGCAGGCGATGCAGCTGCCTGACCTCGAGGAAGCCCTGCGCCAAAGCCAGCACCACGCCAACGAGCAGCGCACGGCGGTGGTGCAGGTGCAGCAGCAGATCCAGGTGCTGGCCGCCGAACAGCGCAGCATCGACGAGCAAAGCCGTCAGCAGGACGCCCGCTACGAGCGCCTGCGCGCCGACCGCAATGCCCTGGCCGCGCCCGACGAGGCGCGCCTGGTCAACCTGCACGGCCAGCTGACCGCCGCGCAGGAGGGCGTCGAAGTGACCGAAGCGCGCCTGGCCGAGCTGCAGGACGCCGTGCCGCGTCTGGACGAAGAGCGGCGCACGCGCCAGCAGGCGGTGAACCAGGAAGCCGCGCGCCAGGCCGACCTGTCGGCACGCATGGAAGCGCTCAAGGCCTTGCAGGAAAAGCTCAAGACCGACGGCAAGCTGCAGCCCTGGCTGGCCAAGCACGGGCTCGAGGGCCTGCAGGGGCTGTGGAGCCGCATCCACATCGAGCCCGGCTGGGAACACGCGCTCGAAGCGGCGCTGCGCGAGCGCATCGGCGCGCTCGAAGTGGGGCGTCTGGACAGCGTGCGCGGCTTTCTGGGCGCGGGCGGGGCCGATGCGCCGCCGGCCAAGCTGGCGTTTTTCAGCCCCCCTGCGGCCTCGGCACCCGAGCCTGCGAGCGATCTGCCGCGCCTGGCCGATTTGCTGCGCCTGCACGATGTCGGCCTGCGCGCCGTGCTCGGCGACTGGCTGCAGGGCTGCTACACCGCCCAGTCGCTCGATGAAGCCCTGAACCGGCGCAGCCAGCTGCAGGCCGGCGAAGCCCTCTACATCGCCGGTGGCCATGTGGTTACGCGGCACAGCGTCGGCTTCTATGCGCAGGACTCCGAGCAGTCGGGCCTGCTGGCGCGTGCGCAAGAGATCGAGCACCTGGAGAAAGAACTGCGCGCGCAGGCGCTGATCACCGACGAGGCGCGCACGGCCCTGGTGCGCGCCGAGGGCGCCTATGCCGACGCCGCGCAGCGCCTCACCGCCGTGCGCCGCGAGGCCACCGAGGCGCAGGGCCGCGCGCACGGGCTGCAGGTCGAGCATCTGCGCCTGTCGCAGCTGGTCGAGCAGACGCGCGCGCGCAGCGAACAGATCGGTGCCGACCTGGCCGAGGTCGAGGAGCAGCTGGCCGAACTGCAGGAGCGCCGCGTGACGGCCGAAGCGCGTTTTGAAGAGCTCGACATGCAGTTGGCCGACAGCCAGGAGCGCCACGCCCAGCTGGGCGACCGCGTGATCGAGGCCGAACGCAAGCTGCACGAGTGCCGCGAGCAGCAGCGCAGCCTGGAGCGCCAGGCGCAAGAGGCCACGTTCTCGCAGCGCAGCGTCGAGGCGCGCCGGGCCGAACTCTCGCGCACGCTGGCGACGGCCTCGGGCCAGGCGACGGCGCTGGCCGACGAGCGCGTGCGCGCCCAGGGCGAGCTCGAGCGCCTGTCCGACGCGGCCGCGCAGGGCGGCCTGCAAGACGTGCTGGCGCTGAAGATGGAGCGCGAGCAGGCCCTGGCCGCCCAGCGCAGCACCTACGACGGCCTGAGCACCCAGCTGCGCGCCAGCGACGAACGGCGCCTGCAGCTCGAGCGCGCGCTCGACCCGCTGCGCGCGCGCATCACCGAGTTCCAGCTCAAGGAACAGGCCGCGCGCCTGGGCCTCGAGCAATACACCACGCTGCTCGCCGACGCCCAGGCCGACCTGGAGGCCGTGGCCCGGTCGATTGCCGAGGGCAACGTGCGCGTGGCCGGGCTCCAGGGCGAGATCGACCGGCTGCACCAGGGCATCGCCGCGCTGGGCGCCGTCAACCTGGCCGCACTCGACGAACTGGCCGCTGCGCGCGAACGCAAGACCTTCCTGGACATGCAGACCGCCGACCTGACGGAAGCCATGAACACGCTCGAAGACGCGATCCGCAAGATCGACGCCGAGACGCGCGAGCTGCTCTCGGGCACCTTCGAGGCGGTCAACGGCCATTTCGGGCGCATGTTCCCCGAGCTGTTCGGCGGCGGCAACGCCCGGCTCATCGTCACCGGCGACGAAATCCTCGATTCCGGCGTGCAGGTCATGGCCCAGCCGCCGGGCAAGAAGAACCAGACCATCCACCTGCTCTCGGGCGGCGAAAAGGCCCTCACGGCCATCGCGCTGGTCTTCGCCATCTTCCAGCTCAACCCCGCGCCCTTCTGTTTGCTCGACGAGGTCGATGCGCCGCTGGACGACGCCAACACCGAGCGCTACGCCAAGCTGGTCTCGAGCATGAGCCGCGAAACGCAGTTCCTGTTCATCAGCCACAACAAGATCGCGATGGAAATGGCCGAGCAGCTGATTGGCGTCACCATGCAGGAGCAGGGCGTCTCGCGCATCGTCGCGGTGGACATGGAGTCCGCCCTGTCCATGGCCGACGCGGCCTGAACACCAACCCCACACCACCATGAGCACCTTGCAAATCAGCCTGGCCGTCATCGGCGCCCTGTTGCTGGCCCTGATCGTGGCCTACAACGCCTGGACAGCCCGCCGGAACACCCCGAAGAAGGCCTTGCCGCCCGAGGGCGAGCGCGCCGCCGAGCCCGCGCTGCGCCAGGAGCCCGGCTTCGACATCCCGGCGAGCCCCGAAACCGAAGCGCACGCGCTGGCGCCAGGCGCCGAGCCCGCGCCGCACAGCGTCGACCTGCACGACGCGCTCGACCTGCCGGTGCCTCCGCCACCCGAGCGCCGCCCGGGCCTGGATGCGCTGATCGACGCGATCGCTCCGCTGCAGGCCGACCACCCGGTGTCGGGCGACGCGGCCATGGCCGCGCTGCCGCCGACGCGCCGCGCCGGCAGCAAACCGTTTGCCATCGAGGGCTACAACGAACGCACGCAGCACTGGGAAACCCCCGTGGCCGGCCAGCGCTACCACGCGTTCCAGGCGGGGGTGCAGCTGGCCAACCGCACCGGCGCGCTCAACGAGATCGAGTTTTCGGAGTTCGTCGTCAAGGCCCAGGCGTTTGCCGACGCCGTCAACGCCGCGCCCGACTTCCCCGACATGCGCCACGAGGTGGCGCGTGCGCGCGAGCTCGACCAATTCGCCAGCGAACACGATGCACAGCTCGCGTTCGTGCTGCGCGCGCGCCAGGCCGCGTGGAGCCCCGGCTACCTGCAGCAAAACGCCGCGCGCCTGGGCTTCGTGCCCGGCGCCATGCCCGGGCGCATGGTGCTGCCCGCCGGCACGCCCGGCCTGCCGCCGGTGCTGAGCCTGGTGTTCGACGCGCAGGCGGCGCTGTCCGAAGACATGGAGCAGTCGGCCGTGCGCGACCTGCTCATCAGCCTCGACGTGTCGCAGGTGAACCGCGCCGAGCAGCCCTTCGCGCGCCTGCGCGAAGCGGCCGCGGCGCTGTGCGAGGCCATGGACGGCGTGCTGTGCGACCAGAACGGCACGCCGCTGCCCGCCATGGCCATGGAGCCGATCGCGGCCGACCTGGAACTGCTCTACGACAAGCTCGACAGCCGCGATCTGTCGGCGGGCTCGGTGCTGGCGCGCCGCCTGTTCAGCTGAAGGCATGGGACACCCCCCTGTGTCGCTTCGCTCCATCCCCCCTCTCTCGCCTCGCTGCGCGATGCGGGAGGGGGGACGCCGCCAGCGCGGCGGGGCGGCCCTTGCGCGGCGGCCGCTGGCCTGGGCCGCGCCAGTTGCATGCGCTGCGGGCAGCGCGCAGATCCATGAGAGCTGAGATGACCGAAAACCTGGATCTTTTTCCGACACCAGAGCCCACCAGACAAGCCCAGGCTGCTATTCAAATAAGAGCGCTTCGGGAACAGCTCAACCGCTGGGCGCACGAGTACTACGTGCAGGATGCGCCCACGGTGCCCGACGCCGAATACGACCGCGCCTACCAGGCGCTCGAAGCGCTGGAGGCGCAACACCCCGACCTGGTCACGCCCGAGTCGCCCACCCAGCGCGTGATTGGCGCCGTGATGGCAGGCCTGGCGCCTGTGCGCCACGATGTGCCGATGCTCAGCATCCGCACCGAAACCGACACCCAGGGCAGCGGCGCGCAGGCGTTCGATGCGCGCGTGCGCCGCGAGCTGGGCCTGCACGAGTCCGACCCGCCGGTCGAATACGTGGCCGAGCCCAAGTTCGACGGCCTGGCCATGAGCCTGCGCTACGAGCGCGGCCACCTGGTGCAGGCCGCCACGCGCGGCAATGGCGAGGTCGGTGAGAACGTCACGCACAACATCCGCACGCTGCGGCAGATTCCGCTGACGCTGCCGCCGGGCGTGCCCCCCCTGCTGGAAGTGCGCGGCGAGGTGTTCATGCGCCGCGCCGACTTCGAGGCGCTCAACGAACGCCAGCGCGAGCAGGGCGGCAAGACCTTCGTCAACCCGCGCAACGCCGCCGCCGGCGCCGTGCGCCAGCTCGATTCGGGCATCGCCGCGCAGCGGCCGCTGAGCTTCTTCGCCTATGGCCTGGGGGCCGTCACGCCGGCGGAGGAGGGCGGCCCCGCGTTTGCCACGCACTACGCGCTGCTGCAAACCCTCAAGTCATGGGGTTTTCCGGTCGCAGACCAGGTGGAGACTGCGCAGGGTGCTTCTGAATTGATAGCGTATCACCAGCGCGTGGGCGCCACCCGCGACGAGCTGCCCTACGACATCGACGGCGTGGTCTACAAGGTCAATCGGCTCGACCTGCAGCGCCAGCTGGGCTTCCTCACGCGCGAGCCGCGCTGGGCCGTGGCGCACAAATACCCGGCTCAGGAGATGGTCACGCGCGTCGAAGGCATCGACGTGCAGGTCGGCCGCACCGGCAAGCTCACGCCCGTGGCGCGCCTGGCGCCCGTGTTCGTGGGCGGTGTGACGGTGACCAACGCGACGCTGCACAACGTGTTCGA
>NZ_MWOM01000088.1:0-14360 GCF_012931925.1 Acidovorax sp. SRB_24 | reverse complement strand
AGGGTTTGCCAGAGGGTGCGCCGGCATGGCGCCGCGCCGAAGCGGCAGGTGGGAGGCGGGAGAGGGCGGTGGCGCCTGCCCCATTTGCTACACTTTGGCCCATGTTCATTCACCGCGTGTTCACCACAGGTCGCAGCGACCGGGGAGCCTGGCCCTGGCGCAAGCCTGTCCGCCTGAACCCCTGATGGCACGCTGGTCCCCCAGCGTGCACCCGTGGCCCCACCGGGGCCAACCGAATGAACCGCGGCGCCCCTGGCACAGGGAGACGCGCCGCCCGAGCTGGGAGCCTTCCCTTGATCACCGAACTTGAATTCAAAAGCCTGGCCCGCGAAGGCTACAACCGCATTCCGCTGATGGCGGAAGCCTTCGCTGACCTGGAGACCCCGCTGTCGCTGTACCTGAAACTCGCGCACAGCAAGGACGGCGGAAAATACAGCTTTCTGCTCGAATCCGTCGTCGGCGGCGAGCGCTTTGGCCGCTACAGCTTCATCGGCCTGCCGGCGCGCACGCTGCTGCGCTCGCGCGGCTTCGGCGCCACCGCCGTCACCGAGGTCGTGACCGACGGCCAGGTGGTCGAGCGCGCGCCGGGCAACCCGCTCGACTTCGTGGCCGACTACCAGAAGCGCTTCAAGGTCGCGCTGCGCCCCGGGCTGCCGCGCTTCTGCGGCGGGCTGGCCGGCTACTTTGGCTACGACGCCGTGCGCCACATCGAGAAAAAGCTCGAAACCTCGTGCCCGCCCGATGCGCTCGACATGCCCGACATCCTGCTGCTGCAGTGCGAAGAGCTGGCCGTCATCGACAACCTCTCGGGCAAGCTCTACCTGATCGTCTACGCCGACCCGGCGCGCCCCGAGGCCTACAGCAACGCCAAGAAGCGTCTGCGCGAGCTGCGCGAGCAGCTCAAGTACTCGGTCAGCGCGCCGCAGGTGCAGGCCTCGCAAAGCTACCCCGCGCAGCGCGACTTCGCCAAGGCCGACTACATCGCCGCCGTCGAACGCGCCAAGGAGCTGATCGCCGCGGGCGACTTCATGCAGGTGCAGGTGGGCCAGCGCATCCACAAGCGCTACACCGAGTCGCCGCTTTCGCTGTACCGCGCGCTGCGCTCGCTCAACCCCTCGCCCTACATGTACTACTACCACTTCGGCGACAGCCATGTGGTGGGCGCGAGCCCCGAGATCCTGGTGCGCCAGGAGCGCACGCCCGACGGGCAGAAGGTGACGATCCGCCCGCTCGCCGGCACGCGCCCGCGCGGCGCCACGCCCGAGCTCGACAAGGCCGCCGAGGTCGAGCTGGTCAACGACCCGAAGGAGCGCGCCGAGCACGTGATGCTGATCGACCTGGCGCGCAACGACATCGGCCGCATCGCCCAGACCGGCAGCGTCAAGGTGACCGAGGCCTTTGCCGTCGAGCGCTACAGCCACGTGATGCACATCGTCAGCAACGTCGAGGGCCTGCTGCACGAGGGCATGACCAGCATGGACGTGCTCAAGGCGACGTTTCCGGCCGGCACGCTCACGGGCGCGCCCAAGGTGCACGCGATGGAGCTCATCGACCGGCTCGAGCCGACCAAGCGCGGCCTCTATGGCGGCGCCTGCGGCTACCTGAGCTATGCCGGCGACATGGACCTGGCGATCGCGATCCGCACCGGCATCGTCAAGGACGGCCAGCTCTATGTGCAGGCCGCGGCCGGCGTGGTCGCCGACTCGGTGCCCGAGCTCGAATGGAAAGAAACCGAACACAAGGCGCGCGCGCTGCTGCGCGCCGCCGAACTCGTTGAAGAAGGACTGGAATGATGACCCGCGCGATCGATAACACACAGCACTGCACCACCATGGACGACGTGCGCCGCCACATCGACGCGCTCGACGATGTGCTGGTGCCGCTCCTGGTCACGCGCGGCGGCTACATGACGCAGGCCGCGCGCATCAAGCAGGACGAGAACCAGGTGCGCGACGAAGAGCGCATCGAGGCCATCGTGGCGCGCGTGCGCGAGCGTGCGGCGCTCGAGGGCGGTGAGCCCGACGTGATCGAGGCCATCTACCGCAGCATGATGGAGGCCTATATCGCCTTCGAACACCGCGAATTCGCGCGCCAGCGCGGGTCCGCGCACACACCGGGGTGAGCGCCATGCAACTGTTGATGATCGACAACTACGACAGCTTTACCTACAACATCGTGCAGTACTTCGGTGAGCTCGGTGCCCAGGTCGAGGTGCGCCGCAACGACGAGATCACCGTGGCCGAGATCGAGGCGCGCCTGGCTGCCGGCCGTCTCGACCGCCTCGTCGTCTCACCCGGTCCGTGCTCGCCGCAGGAGGCCGGCATCTCGGTCGCGGCGATCCGGCACTTTGCCGGCAAGCTGCCGATTCTGGGCGTGTGCCTGGGCCACCAGGCGATCGGCGCGGCGTTCGGCGGCACGATCGTGCGCGCCCAGCAGCTCATGCACGGCAAGACCAGCACCATCACGACCACGCAAAAAGGCGTGTTCGCTGGCCTGCCCGAGCAGTTCACGGTGAACCGCTACCACTCGTTATCGATAGAGCGTGCCAGCTGCCCCGAGGTGCTCGAGATCACCGCCTGGACCGACGACGGCGAGATCATGGGCGTGCGCCACAAAACGCTGGCCATCCAGGGCGTGCAGTTCCACCCCGAGAGCATCCTGACCGAGCACGGCCACGCCATGCTGCGCAACTTCCTCGAGCAGCGCGCATGACGCGTGCTTCGGTATTTGTAGCTGTCAGCGCTTGATGGGCAAGCGTTTGGGGACAAAATGACCGGTATCTTCTACCGCGCACCCCGCGCCTGAACGACGCGCCATGGCCACCGAACCATTGCTGCTCTTCATCGCCGCCGGCCTGCTGCTCAACCTCACGCCGGGGCCCGATGTGCTCTACATCGTGGCGAACGCGCTGCGCTCCGGCGCGCGCGCCGGCATGGTGGCGGCCTGCGGCATCACGGCGGGCTGCTTTGTGCACATCTTCGCGGCGGCCCTGGGCGTGAGCGCGCTGCTGGCGGCGTCGGGCACGGCGTTCACGCTGCTCAAGTGGGTGGGCGCGGCCTACCTGGTCTATGTGGGCCTGCGCATGCTGCTGGCACCCGCCCCGGCGGCTATCTCATCAGGAGCTGCCGGCGCAGGCACAGAAAGCGCGGCAGCGCTCAAAGGCATCTTTTTACGCGGCTTCTGGACGAATGCGCTCAACCCCAAGGTGGTGCTGTTCTTCCTCGCGTTCGTGCCGCAGTTCATCGCACCGGGCACGCCGCACAAGCCGCTGGCTTTCTTGCTGCTGGGCCTGCTGTTCAACTTCAATGGCTTGTGGGTCAACCTCGGCTGGGCGCTGGCCGCCGCCTGGCTGGGCCGGCACGCCGGCCGCGTGGCGCGCGCTCTGCACTGGCTCGAACGCGGAGCCGGCCTGCTGTTCGTCGGCTTTGGCGCCCGGCTCGCGCTGAGCGACGCGCCCGCCGCCTGATTTCTTCCACCTTTATTGCGCAGGGAACCCCATGCAAATCACCCCCCAGGAGGCGCTGCAGCGCACCATCGAACACCGCGAAATCTTCCACGACGAGATGCTGCATCTGATGCGCATGATCATGAAGGGCGAGCTCTCGCCCGTCATGACGGCGGCCATCATCACCGGCCTGCGCGTGAAGAAGGAAACCATCGGCGAGATCACCGCCGCCGCGCAGGTGATGCGCGAGTTCTGTACCAAGGTGCCGGTGCAGGACGCCACGCACCTCGTCGACATCGTCGGCACGGGCGGCGACGGCGCCAACACCTTCAACATCTCGACCTGCGCGATGTTCGTCGCCGCTGCCGCCGGCGCCAAGACCGCCAAGCACGGCGGGCGCAGCGTCTCGAGCAAATCGGGCAGCGCCGATGTGATGGACGCGCTGGGCGTGCACATCAACCTCGCGCCGGCCGCCATTGCGCAGTGCATTGCCGAGGTCGGCATCGGCTTCATGTTCGCGCCCAACCACCACCCGGCCATGAAGAACGTGGCGCCGGTGCGCAAGGAGCTGGGCGTGCGCACGCTGTTCAACATCCTCGGCCCGCTGACCAACCCGGCCGGCGCGCCGAATATCCTGATGGGCGTGTTCCACCCCGACCTCGTCGGCATCCAGGTGCGCGCGCTGCAGCGCCTGGGCGCCGAGCACGCCATCGTGGTCTATGGCCGCGACGGCATGGACGAGATCAGCCTGGGGGCCGCCACGCTGGTGGGCGAGCTCAAGAACGGCCAGGTCAGCGAGTACGAAATCCATCCCGAGGACTTCGGCCTGAGCATGTCCAGCAACCGCGCCTTCAAGGTCGAAACGCCCGAGCAGTCGCGCGACATGCTGCTGTCCGTGCTGCAAGGCCAGCCGGGCGCGGCCAGCGACATCGTCTGCCTCAACGCCGGCGCGGCGCTGTACGCTGCCGGCGTGGCCGGCTCGATCCAGGATGGCCTGGACCGCGCGCGCGCGGCGCTGGCCTCGGGCGCGGCGCACGCCAAGCTCGCTGAGCTGGTCGCGCGCACGCACGCGCTGGCGGCAGCCTGATGGCTCACCCGCTGTGGAGCGACCCCGGAACCTGGATCGCGCTGGGCGCCACCGCCGTCTCGGTGGCGGTCGGCGTGGCCATGTCGGTGGTGTTCCGCCGCATCCTGCGCCGGCCGCCGCCTGCGCCGCCTTCCCCCGAATCTTCCGCACACCCCGCAGACCCTGAAAGGCGCGAAACCCCATGAACGATATTCTGAAAAAGATCGTCGCCGTCAAGCACGAAGAAGTCGCCGCAGCGCAAAAGCGCCTGCCGCTGGCCGCCATGCGCGCCGACGCCGAGAGCCGCGTGCTCACGCGCGATTTTGTCGGCGCACTGCGCGCCAAGATCGCCAGGAACCAGGCGGCCGTGATCGCCGAAATCAAGAAGGCCAGCCCGAGCAAGGGCGTCATCCGCGCCGACTTCGAACCCGCCGACATCGCCCAGAGCTATGCCGAGGGCGACGGCGTGGTCAGCGCGGCCTGTCTTTCGGTGCTGACTGACCGGCAGTTCTTCCAGGGCAGCACCGACTACCTCAAGCAGGCGCGCGCCAGCTGCCAGCTGCCGGTGCTGCGCAAGGACTTCATGGTCGACGCCTACCAGATCTACGAGTCGCGCGCCATGGGCGCCGATGCCGTGCTGTTGATCGCCGCCAGCCTCGATGACGCGCAGATGCAGGACTTCGAGGCCATCGCGCGCGACCTCGACATGGCCGTGCTGGTCGAGGTGCACGACCGCGCCGAGCTCGACCGCGCGCTGCGCCTGAAGACCGAGCTGGTCGGCATCAACAACCGCAACCTGCGCACCTTCGAGGTCACGCTGCAGACCACGCTGGACATGCTGTCGGACGTGCCGAAAGACCGCCTGCTCGTCACCGAGTCGGGCATCCTCGCGCCGCAGGACGTCAAGACCATGCGCGACGCCGGCGTGCAGGCCTTCCTCGTCGGCGAGGCCTTCATGCGCGCCGACGACCCGGGCACGGCGCTGGCGCAGCTGTTTGCCTGAATGCACCTGAATTCATAGCTGTAATCGTAAGCTACATAAGCGCTGGAGGCCATTTTGACCATGAATGATCTGCCCCACCCCGGCGCCGGTGGCGCCACGCAGCTGCAAACCGCGAACCCGGCCGACTGGCCCGTGGCGCCCGGCTGGCAGCCGCTGGTCGGTGATTTTTTTGCCAGCGCCACCGGCCAGCGCCTGTGCGCGTTCCTGCAGGCGCGGCTCGGTGCGGGCGCGGTGGTGTTTCCGCCGCGGCCGCTGCGCGCGCTCGAACTCACGCCGCCCGATCAGGTGCGCGTCGTGATCCTCGGCCAGGACCCGTACCACGGCCGCGGCCAGGCCGAGGGGCTGGCGTTTTCGGTCGCGCCGGGCGTGCGCCTGCCGCCTTCGCTGCGCAACATCTTCAAGGAAATCGAGCGCGACCTGGGCACGCCGCCGCCGGCCTTTCCGAACCCCGGCGGCAGCCTGGTCAAGTGGGCGCAGAACGGCGTGCTGCTGCTCAACACCACGCTGACGGTGGAAGAGGGCCGGCCCGCGAGCCACGCCGGCAAGGGCTGGGAGGTGCTGACCGACGCCGTGATCGCGCAGGTCGCCGAGGGCCCGCGCCCGGTGGTGTTCATGCTCTGGGGCGCGCACGCGCAAAGTAAGCGCGCCCTGATCCCCGCAGACCGCGGCCACCTGGTGCTGTGCGCCAACCACCCCTCGCCACTGTCGGCGCTGCGCCCGCCGGTGCCGTTCATCGGCTGCGGGCACTTCGGCCGGGCGCGGGCGTTTCGCCAGGCGCAGGCGCACACGCCGCCGCCGCACTGACGTCCTGCGGCCCCGGCAGCCGTTCGGACAGCAGCGCCAGGAAAGCCTGCGCCGCCACCGGCAGGCTGCGCCCAGCCAGGGTCTGCACCTCGACGTCGCGCAGGTCCATGCCCTCGTCGCTCACGGGCCGGGCCGCGAGGGCGCCCGAGGCCATCAGGTGGCGTGCCGCGATTTCGCTCGACAAGGCCACGCCGCCGCCCTGCACCACGAAGTTCATCAGGGTCTGCACATGGTTGCTCACGAGCACCGGCTGCAGCCGCAGGCCCTGGCGGCTGCAGGCCATGTCGATCATTTGCCGCACCGTGGTCTCGGGCGGCGGCAGCCCCAGCGCGTGCGGGACCAGGTGCGCCAGGGTGAGCCGCGGCTGGCAGGCCAGCGGGTGCTGCGGCGGCAGCAGCGCCAGCACCGGCGCGCTCTGGCGGTAGACCACCACGACGTCCTTGTGCGGCGCGCTGCTGAAGCACAGGCCGATATCGACCGCGCCGCTGCGCACCGCCGCCGGAACCATGGCCGTGGGCAGGGACTGCACGCTGAACTGGATGCCCTGGTGCAGGCGCTGGAAATCCACGCAAAGGCGCGGCACCAGGTCGTTCGCAAAGGCGTCCGAGGTGGCCAGGCGCACCTGTCCGGCGTGCAGGCCCTGCAGGGCGCCGATCTCGCCCAGCGCGCGTTCGGCATCGAGCCCGGTGCGGCGCGCATGGCGGGCCAGGATGTCGCCCGCCGCGGTGAGCACCATGCCGCGCGGATGGCGTTCGAACAGGGACGTGCCCAACTGGCTCTCGAGGCCGGCGATCTGCCGACTCAGCGCCGAGGCCGCCACATGCAGCCGCTCGGACGCGAGCGTCAATGAGCCGCTGTGCGCCACTTCGAGAAAGTAGCGCAGCGCCGTGTCGAGCAGGAGGTGGGGTCGCATGGCGGGTCGCAGTGTGTTGCTGATCGGAGATGGAAAGTATCGATCGGTTTGCTGTTTCGGCAAACCTGTTTGCCTATTTGCTGGTGGTCATCGGCATGGCGCATTTCTAAGATAGGCCGTGATAACTACCTTGGCTCGGCCTGGCGGCCGGCTGCGTGCCCCGATCCATCCTTTCTGGAGTGTTTCCATGCGTTTGTTTTCCTCGCGCCACGGTGCGCTGGCGGTGTCCTTGTGCGTGGCGCTGGCGGCAGGGGCCCATGCGCAGTCCGCGTGGCCGGACAAGCCGGTACGGGTGATCGTGCCGTTTCCGGCCAGTGGCGCCACGGACCTGGTGGCGCGTGTGGTCACGCAGCGCGTGGCGGCCGACCTGGGCCAGCAGATGGTGGTGGACAACCGCCCGGGGGCCGGCGGCACCATCGGCACGGCCGAGGCCGCCAAGGCGCCGGCCGACGGCTACACGCTGCTGCTGACCACGAGCAGCACGCATGCGATATCGCCGCACCTTCTGCCGCGCCTGGCCTACGACGCGCGCAAGGATTTCACCCCGGTCGTGCACCTGGCCGACGCGCCCAGCGTGGTGCTGGTCAACCCGTCGCTGCCGGTCAAGACCGTGGCGGAGCTGGTCGCATACGGCAAAGCCCATCCCGGCAAGCTCAACTACGCCACCAGCGGCAACGGCACCATCGTGCACCTCAATTCCGCCGCCTTCAGCGCGCAGGCGGGCATCGAGATGACGCATGTGCCCTACAAGGGCACGGCGCTGGCCATCCCCGATCTGGTGGCCGGCCAGGTGCATGTGCTGTTCGACTCCTTGCCCACCGGCATGCCGCATGCGCGCAGCGGCCGCTTGCGCGCCCTGGCCGTGACCAGTGAAAAGCGCACGGCGCTGGCGCCCGAGCTGCCCACCCTGGCCGAATCGGGCCTGCCTGGCTATTCTTCGGTGACGTGGTTTGGCGTGTACCTGCCGGCCGGTGCGCCGCCCGCTCTGGTCAGTCGCGTGCACCAGGCTTTTGCTAAGGCCATGCTGGCGCCCGAGGTGGCTGCCAGCCTGGCCAAGCTGGGGGTCGAGCCTGCGGCGCCCAGCAGCCCGGCACAGTTCGGCGCCATGGTGCAGACCGACAGCGCGCGCTGGGCCAGCGTCATCCGCCAGCACAAGATCACGTTGGAATGAAAGGCCTGCCATGAACGACCGCACCTTGCCGCTCCACGCCAGTCCCTCCGCCATGGACTGGGCGCTGCCTTATGCCTCCCAGCGCAGCGCGGTGATGGGGCGCAACATCGTTTCCACCTCGCAGCCGCTGGCGGCCCAGGCCGGCCTGCGCATGCTGTTGGCCGGCGGCAACGCGGTGGATGCGGCGATTGCCGCGGCCATGGCGCTCACCGTGGTCGAGCCCACGGGCTGCGGCCTGGGCAGCGACGGTTTCGCCATCGTCTGGGACGGCCAGGAACTGCACGGCCTCAACGCCTCGGGCCGCTCACCTGCCGCGTGGACGCCGCAGTATTTCGCCGAGCGCGGTGGCATGCCCGAAAAGGGCTGGAATGCCGTCACCGTGCCCGGCGCCGTGTCGGCCTGGGTGGCGCTGTCCAAGCGCCTGGGCAAGCTGCCGTTCGCGCAGCTGGCGCAGCCCGCCATCGATTACGCGCGCCGCGGCTTTCCGGTCTCGCCGACCATCGCCCGGCTGTGGGCGCTGGGCGCTGCCAAGCTCGGCGCCCAGCCGGGCTTTGCCGAGTGCTTCCTGCCGGGCGGCCGCGCTCCGCGCGCGGGCGAGATGTTTCGCAGCGAAGCCCATGCGCGCACACTGGAGCTGATCGCCGCCACGGAGGGCGAGGCGTTCTACCGCGGCGATCTGGCCCGGCAGATGGTGGCCCACGCGCAGGCGCACGGCGGCGCCATGGCCCTGGACGACCTCGCTGCACACCGGGCCGACTGGGTCGGCACGGTGAGCCAGCGCTTCGGCGATTCGGTGGTGCACGAGATCCCGCCCAACGGCCAGGGCATCGCTACGCTGATGGCGCTGGGCATGCTCGATGCCGTGGGCGTCGGCCAGCAGCCGCTCGATGGTGTGGACAGCGTGCACCTGCAGATCGAGGCCATGAAGCTCGCGCTGGCCGACCTGCAGCAGTACAACGCCGACATCGATGCCATGCAGGTGGCGCCGGCCGATCTGCTCCATGCCGACTACCTGCGCGGCCGTGCGGCCCTCATCGATCCCGCGTGCGCGGGCGATCCGTCCTGCGGCGCGCCGCGCCCCGGCGGCACGGTGTACCTGGCGGCGGCGGACGCGTCCGGGATGATGGTGTCGTTCATCCAGTCCAACTACATGGGCTTTGGCTCGGGCGTGGTCGTGCCGGGCACGGGCATCAGCCTGCAGAACCGGGGCCATGGCTTCAATCTGGTTCCCGGCCATGCCAACGAAGTCGGCCCGCGCAAGCGGCCGTCCCACACCATCATTCCGGCCTTCGCCATGCACGCCGATGGCACGCCGCAAATGGCGTTTGGCGTCATGGGCGGACCCATGCAGTCGCAGGGCCACCTGCAGATGGCGCTGCGCGTGCTGCGCTATGGCCAGAACCCGCAGGCCGCGGCCGATGCGCCACGCTGGCGTGTCACGGGCGGCAAGGGCGTGGCCGTGGAGCCCCGCTTCGATCCGGCCGTGGTGGCCGGGCTGCGCGCGCGCGGCCACGAGGTCACGGTGGAAGAGGGCAACGGCGTCTTCGCCTTCGGCGGGGCCCAGCTGGTGCTGCGCGAGGGCGGGCACTATGTGGCCGGATCGGACCCGCGCAAGGACGGGTGCGCCGTGGCGTTCTGATGCTCTCAAAAAGAGAGCGTCCGGCGCTGGTGCGGCAAGCGCCAGCGCCGGATAGCGTCAGAAGACCGACGCCCGGCACCTAGCTGCGCCCGCGCACGCTGAGCCACACGCTGGCCAGGCCGCACAGCGTGATCGCGGCCATGCCGGCCAGGGACTGGGCGTCGGGCCTCTGGCCGAAGAACAGCCAGCCCATGGCCATCGCAAAGCCGATCTGGCTGTAGAGAAACGGCGCGATGGCGCCCGGCGTGGTGTGCGCATAGGCCTGCAGCAGCAGCAAATGGCCCACGCCGCTGCACGCCCCCATCACCGCCACGGCGGCCCAGACGGGCCCGTCGGGCACGCTCTGCCAGAACAGCGGCAGCAGCGGCGTGGTCGCCAGCAGCGGCAGCCAGGTCGTGTAGAGCTGGGTGGTGGTGGGCGGATCGAGCCGCGCCATGCGGCTGCCCAGCAGCTGGTAGGTGGTGCCGCACAGCAGCAGGCCCAGGGGCAGCAGGGCGCGCCAGCCCAGGGCCTGGCCGGCGCCCTCGGGCCGCACGATGGCGATCACGCTGGCCAGCCCCACCAGCAGCAGCCCCCAGCGCGCGGGGCTCACGCGTTCGCCGAACAGCCAGGCCGAGGCCACGACGATGAGCAGGGGCACGGCCGACCAGGTGGCGGTGAAGTTGGCCAGCGGCATGCTCTGGATGCAGAAGAAGGCGAAGACCGAGGTCAGAAAGCCGCTGGCCGCACGGCCGATCTGGAAGCGCGGGTGGGCCGTGCGCCAGGCGGCCCAGCCGTGGCGCGGCAGCACCATGGCCGTGGTCACCAGGGCCTGGGCCGCAAAGCGCAGCCACAGCACCATCAGCATGGGCAGCACCTGGCCGCTGAACTTGGTGGCGCTGTCCAGCAGCGCGAACAGGGCGCAGGCCGCGGTGGCCAGGGCGATGCCCCCCAGGGCGGAGCGGTGGGCCGCAGCGGCGGGCCTGAAAGTGCGGTCGGAGGTCACGGGGCAGGCAGACAGCCGGCGGCCCGAGGCCCCCGGCGGGGACCGGCGCGGGGAGCGCGGCGCAGGGCATTGTAGGGCGCGCCTGCTCATGAATCAGGAGCGCATGGCGCTGGTGGTGACTGCATTTCAACGCCATACGGCTTTCGTCGGTAGGCAGGGCAAGCGCCTGCCGCTCCTCTTTCAGGAGCGGTCGGACGGGAGGCGCTCCAGCAGCATGGCATCGCCATAGCTGAAGAAGCGGTAATGCTGGGCGATGGCGTGGCGGTACAGCTGCATGACATGCGCGTAGCCCGCGAAGGCCGAGACCAGCATCATCAGCGTGCTCTTGGGCAGGTGGAAGTTGGTCAGCAGCAGGTCCACCACCTGGAACCTGAAACCCGGCGTGATGAAGATGGCGGTGTCGCCCGAGGCCTGGCCGCTGCGCGCCCACGATTCGAGCGTGCGCACCGTCGTCGTGCCCACGGCCACGACGCGGCCGCCGCGCTGGCGGCAGCGCTCGAGCGCCGCGAGCGTGGCCAGCGGCACCTCGTACCACTCACTGTGCATCTGGTGCTCGGCCAGGTTCTCGGTCTTGACGGGCTGGAAGGTGCCGGCGCCCACGTGCAGCGTGACGCAGGCAGTGTCGATGCCGCGCGCGGCCAGATCGGCCAGCACGGTGGCGTCGAAGTGCAGTGCCGCGGTCGGTGCGGCCACGGCGCCGGGGGCGCGGGCGAACACGGTCTGGTAGCGCTCGCTGTCTGCGGCGGCGTCGGGGTCGTTGCCGCCTTGCTGCTGGCGCTCGATGTAGGGCGGCAGCGGCAGGTGGCCGTGGCGCTCCATCAGCTCCCAGGGCGTCTCGCCGGCCGGGCCGCGCAGCGCGAAGCGGAACAGCGGGCCGTCGCCGTCGGGCCAGCGGCCAAGCAGCAGCGCGTCAAAGCCGCCGCCGCGCAGGCCGCCCGCCATGTGCACCACGGTGCCGGGCGGGGGTTTCTTGCTGACCTTCATGTGGGCGACCACTTCGCCGCCCTCGAGCACACGCTCGATCAGCAGCTCGAGCTTGCCGCCGCTGGCCTTCTCTCCAAAGAGGCGCGCCTTGACGACGCGCGTGTCGTTGAACACCAGCAGGTCGCCCGCCCGCAGCAGGCCGGGCAGTTCCTTGAAGATGCGGTCCGCGGGCTGCGTGGCGCGGCCGTCGAGCAGGCGCGAGGCGCTGCGCTCGGGCGCGGGGTGCTGGGCGATGAGCTGGGGGGGGAGCGCGAAATCGAAGTCGCTGAGGGTGTAGGGGGGTGCCGTATCGGTCATGGGTGCTTGAGGGCCGGACAGGCCCGTGCCAAGGAAAAAGCGGTGGCAGCGGCGCGGCGCAAACCGCACGCCTGCGGGTGGGGGGCGATTGTCCCATGGCCGGTATCCCATAATTGCCTGCGACCGCGCGCCGTTGGGGCCGCGCCCGCACGGCCCGTTTTTCGGCGGCCCGCACACGCCACGCCACAAGGAACCTCCATGCCGCTCGTCGTTTTCAACCAGAAGGGTGGGGTGGGCAAGTCCACCATCGCATGCAACCTGGCCGCTATCAGCGCCCACCAGGGCCTGCGCACCCTGGTGATCGACCTGGACCCGCAGGGCAACTCGAGCGCCTACCTGCTGGGCGCCGCGCCGGCCGAGGACCAGCCCGGCGTGGCGCCGTTCTTCGAGCAGACGCTGGGCTTCAGCTTCACGCCGGCGCCGCCGTCCGCGTTCACCGTGCGCACGCCGTTCGAGGGCCTGGACCTGATGGCGTCGAGCGCGCGGCTCGACGAGCTGCAGGGCAAGCTCGAATCGCGCCACAAGATCTACAAGCTGCGCGAGGCGCTGGCGCAGCTGGGCCAGGACTACGACCGCATCTACATCGACACCCCGCCGGCGCTCAATTTCTACACCCGCTCGGCGCTCATGGGCGCGCGCGGCTGCCTGATCCCGTTCGACTGCGACGACTTCTCGCGCCAGGCGCTCTACACGCTGCTGGCCAACGTGCAGGAGATCCGCGCCGACCACAACCCCCAGCTGGCGATCAAGGGCATCGTGGTCAACCAGTTCCAGGCGCGCGCCAAGCTGCCCCAGCGGCTCGTGCAGGAGCTGCTCGACGAGGGCCTGCCGGTGCTGCAGCCCTACCTGCCGCAGTCGGTCAAGGTGCGCGAATCGCACCAGCTGGCGCGGCCCATGATCCACCTCGACCCCGGGCACAAGCTCACGCAGGCGCTGGTGGCGATCCACGGCGTGCTCGCATAGCCGCCGCCATACTGGGAATTCACACTGTCAAAGAAGGGCTTGAGCGCGTGGAAACTTTCGTCTGGGACCAGCATTTCGTGACCGGCCTGCCCGATGTGGACGAGCAGCACCGGGGCCTGGTGGACCTGTTCAACGAGCTCAGCCGCTCGCTGTTCGTCTCGGAGGCCGACACCGATCCCGGCGCCGGCCGCGAAGCGCTGCTGCGCGGCATCTTCGAGCGCCTGGTGGCCTACACCGAATACCACTTCAGCGAGGAAGAGGCCCTGATGCACAGTGCCGGCGTCGATGCGCGGCACACCGAGGCGCACGTGGCGCTGCACCGGCAGTTCGTGCAGCAGGTGCACACCTTTTGGGCCACGCGCGCCACCATGGCCGCGCCGGCCGAATCCATCGTCCACTTCTTGACCGCATGGCTGGGCCTGCACATCCTGGGCATCGACCAGTCGCTGGCGCGCCAGATCGCGGCCATCGCGCAGGGCCTGCCGGCCGCCCAGGCCTATGAGCGCGAGATGTCGGCGCACGACAACAGCACGCAGGTGCTGCTGAAGATGATCGGCAAGCTCTACCAGGTGCTGTCGGCGCAGAACGACGAGCTGGTGCAGGCCAACCAGCGCCTCGAAGACCGCGTCGCGCAGCGCACGGCCGAGCTGGCGCAGGCCAACGTCGCGCTGCAGCAGGCCAACGAACGGCTCGAGGCCTATGCCCGCACCGACGGGCTGCTGCAGGTGGCCAACCGCAGCTGCTTCGACGACCGCCTGGCGCAGGCCTGTGCGAGCGCGTTCCGGCGCCAGGTGCCGCTCGGTCTGCTGATGATCGACGTCGACGATTTCAAGCGCTACAACGACCAGTTCGGCCACCCCGCGGGCGATGCCTGCCTGCAGGCCGTGGCCCGTGCGGTGCAGCATGCGATGCAGCGCAGCACCGACCTGGTGGCCCGCTACGGCGGTGAGGAGCTGGCCGTCCTCCTGCCCGACACCGATGCAGCCGGCGCCGCCGCCGTCGCCGCGCGCGTGGTGGCCGCCGTGGCGGCGCTGCGCCTGCCGCACCCGGCCTCGGTGGCGCCGCATGTCAGCGTGAGCGTGGGCGCGGT
>NZ_MWOM01000079.1:0-15751 GCF_012931925.1 Acidovorax sp. SRB_24 | reverse complement strand
AGGGTTTGCCAGAGGGTGCGCCGGCATGGCGCCGCGCCGAAGCGGCAGGTGGGAGGCGGGAGAGGGCGGTGGCGCCTGCCCCATTTGCTACACTTTGGCCCATGTTCATTCACCGCGTGTTCACCACAGGTCGCAGCGACCGGGGAGCCTGGCCCTGGCGCAAGCCTGTCCGCCTGAACCCCTGATGGCACGCTGGTCCCCCAGCGTGCACCCGTGGCCCCACCGGGGCCAACCGAATGAACCGCGGCGCCCCTGGCACAGGGAGACGCGCCGCCCGAGCTGGGAGCCTTCCCTTGATCACCGAACTTGAATTCAAAAGCCTGGCCCGCGAAGGCTACAACCGCATTCCGCTGATGGCGGAAGCCTTCGCTGACCTGGAGACCCCGCTGTCGCTGTACCTGAAACTCGCGCACAGCAAGGACGGCGGAAAATACAGCTTTCTGCTCGAATCCGTCGTCGGCGGCGAGCGCTTTGGCCGCTACAGCTTCATCGGCCTGCCGGCGCGCACGCTGCTGCGCTCGCGCGGCTTCGGCGCCACCGCCGTCACCGAGGTCGTGACCGACGGCCAGGTGGTCGAGCGCGCGCCGGGCAACCCGCTCGACTTCGTGGCCGACTACCAGAAGCGCTTCAAGGTCGCGCTGCGCCCCGGGCTGCCGCGCTTCTGCGGCGGGCTGGCCGGCTACTTTGGCTACGACGCCGTGCGCCACATCGAGAAAAAGCTCGAAACCTCGTGCCCGCCCGATGCGCTCGACATGCCCGACATCCTGCTGCTGCAGTGCGAAGAGCTGGCCGTCATCGACAACCTCTCGGGCAAGCTCTACCTGATCGTCTACGCCGACCCGGCGCGCCCCGAGGCCTACAGCAACGCCAAGAAGCGTCTGCGCGAGCTGCGCGAGCAGCTCAAGTACTCGGTCAGCGCGCCGCAGGTGCAGGCCTCGCAAAGCTACCCCGCGCAGCGCGACTTCGCCAAGGCCGACTACATCGCCGCCGTCGAACGCGCCAAGGAGCTGATCGCCGCGGGCGACTTCATGCAGGTGCAGGTGGGCCAGCGCATCCACAAGCGCTACACCGAGTCGCCGCTTTCGCTGTACCGCGCGCTGCGCTCGCTCAACCCCTCGCCCTACATGTACTACTACCACTTCGGCGACAGCCATGTGGTGGGCGCGAGCCCCGAGATCCTGGTGCGCCAGGAGCGCACGCCCGACGGGCAGAAGGTGACGATCCGCCCGCTCGCCGGCACGCGCCCGCGCGGCGCCACGCCCGAGCTCGACAAGGCCGCCGAGGTCGAGCTGGTCAACGACCCGAAGGAGCGCGCCGAGCACGTGATGCTGATCGACCTGGCGCGCAACGACATCGGCCGCATCGCCCAGACCGGCAGCGTCAAGGTGACCGAGGCCTTTGCCGTCGAGCGCTACAGCCACGTGATGCACATCGTCAGCAACGTCGAGGGCCTGCTGCACGAGGGCATGACCAGCATGGACGTGCTCAAGGCGACGTTTCCGGCCGGCACGCTCACGGGCGCGCCCAAGGTGCACGCGATGGAGCTCATCGACCGGCTCGAGCCGACCAAGCGCGGCCTCTATGGCGGCGCCTGCGGCTACCTGAGCTATGCCGGCGACATGGACCTGGCGATCGCGATCCGCACCGGCATCGTCAAGGACGGCCAGCTCTATGTGCAGGCCGCGGCCGGCGTGGTCGCCGACTCGGTGCCCGAGCTCGAATGGAAAGAAACCGAACACAAGGCGCGCGCGCTGCTGCGCGCCGCCGAACTCGTTGAAGAAGGACTGGAATGATGACCCGCGCGATCGATAACACACAGCACTGCACCACCATGGACGACGTGCGCCGCCACATCGACGCGCTCGACGATGTGCTGGTGCCGCTCCTGGTCACGCGCGGCGGCTACATGACGCAGGCCGCGCGCATCAAGCAGGACGAGAACCAGGTGCGCGACGAAGAGCGCATCGAGGCCATCGTGGCGCGCGTGCGCGAGCGTGCGGCGCTCGAGGGCGGTGAGCCCGACGTGATCGAGGCCATCTACCGCAGCATGATGGAGGCCTATATCGCCTTCGAACACCGCGAATTCGCGCGCCAGCGCGGGTCCGCGCACACACCGGGGTGAGCGCCATGCAACTGTTGATGATCGACAACTACGACAGCTTTACCTACAACATCGTGCAGTACTTCGGTGAGCTCGGTGCCCAGGTCGAGGTGCGCCGCAACGACGAGATCACCGTGGCCGAGATCGAGGCGCGCCTGGCTGCCGGCCGTCTCGACCGCCTCGTCGTCTCACCCGGTCCGTGCTCGCCGCAGGAGGCCGGCATCTCGGTCGCGGCGATCCGGCACTTTGCCGGCAAGCTGCCGATTCTGGGCGTGTGCCTGGGCCACCAGGCGATCGGCGCGGCGTTCGGCGGCACGATCGTGCGCGCCCAGCAGCTCATGCACGGCAAGACCAGCACCATCACGACCACGCAAAAAGGCGTGTTCGCTGGCCTGCCCGAGCAGTTCACGGTGAACCGCTACCACTCGTTATCGATAGAGCGTGCCAGCTGCCCCGAGGTGCTCGAGATCACCGCCTGGACCGACGACGGCGAGATCATGGGCGTGCGCCACAAAACGCTGGCCATCCAGGGCGTGCAGTTCCACCCCGAGAGCATCCTGACCGAGCACGGCCACGCCATGCTGCGCAACTTCCTCGAGCAGCGCGCATGACGCGTGCTTCGGTATTTGTAGCTGTCAGCGCTTGATGGGCAAGCGTTTGGGGACAAAATGACCGGTATCTTCTACCGCGCACCCCGCGCCTGAACGACGCGCCATGGCCACCGAACCATTGCTGCTCTTCATCGCCGCCGGCCTGCTGCTCAACCTCACGCCGGGGCCCGATGTGCTCTACATCGTGGCGAACGCGCTGCGCTCCGGCGCGCGCGCCGGCATGGTGGCGGCCTGCGGCATCACGGCGGGCTGCTTTGTGCACATCTTCGCGGCGGCCCTGGGCGTGAGCGCGCTGCTGGCGGCGTCGGGCACGGCGTTCACGCTGCTCAAGTGGGTGGGCGCGGCCTACCTGGTCTATGTGGGCCTGCGCATGCTGCTGGCACCCGCCCCGGCGGCTATCTCATCAGGAGCTGCCGGCGCAGGCACAGAAAGCGCGGCAGCGCTCAAAGGCATCTTTTTACGCGGCTTCTGGACGAATGCGCTCAACCCCAAGGTGGTGCTGTTCTTCCTCGCGTTCGTGCCGCAGTTCATCGCACCGGGCACGCCGCACAAGCCGCTGGCTTTCTTGCTGCTGGGCCTGCTGTTCAACTTCAATGGCTTGTGGGTCAACCTCGGCTGGGCGCTGGCCGCCGCCTGGCTGGGCCGGCACGCCGGCCGCGTGGCGCGCGCTCTGCACTGGCTCGAACGCGGAGCCGGCCTGCTGTTCGTCGGCTTTGGCGCCCGGCTCGCGCTGAGCGACGCGCCCGCCGCCTGATTTCTTCCACCTTTATTGCGCAGGGAACCCCATGCAAATCACCCCCCAGGAGGCGCTGCAGCGCACCATCGAACACCGCGAAATCTTCCACGACGAGATGCTGCATCTGATGCGCATGATCATGAAGGGCGAGCTCTCGCCCGTCATGACGGCGGCCATCATCACCGGCCTGCGCGTGAAGAAGGAAACCATCGGCGAGATCACCGCCGCCGCGCAGGTGATGCGCGAGTTCTGTACCAAGGTGCCGGTGCAGGACGCCACGCACCTCGTCGACATCGTCGGCACGGGCGGCGACGGCGCCAACACCTTCAACATCTCGACCTGCGCGATGTTCGTCGCCGCTGCCGCCGGCGCCAAGACCGCCAAGCACGGCGGGCGCAGCGTCTCGAGCAAATCGGGCAGCGCCGATGTGATGGACGCGCTGGGCGTGCACATCAACCTCGCGCCGGCCGCCATTGCGCAGTGCATTGCCGAGGTCGGCATCGGCTTCATGTTCGCGCCCAACCACCACCCGGCCATGAAGAACGTGGCGCCGGTGCGCAAGGAGCTGGGCGTGCGCACGCTGTTCAACATCCTCGGCCCGCTGACCAACCCGGCCGGCGCGCCGAATATCCTGATGGGCGTGTTCCACCCCGACCTCGTCGGCATCCAGGTGCGCGCGCTGCAGCGCCTGGGCGCCGAGCACGCCATCGTGGTCTATGGCCGCGACGGCATGGACGAGATCAGCCTGGGGGCCGCCACGCTGGTGGGCGAGCTCAAGAACGGCCAGGTCAGCGAGTACGAAATCCATCCCGAGGACTTCGGCCTGAGCATGTCCAGCAACCGCGCCTTCAAGGTCGAAACGCCCGAGCAGTCGCGCGACATGCTGCTGTCCGTGCTGCAAGGCCAGCCGGGCGCGGCCAGCGACATCGTCTGCCTCAACGCCGGCGCGGCGCTGTACGCTGCCGGCGTGGCCGGCTCGATCCAGGATGGCCTGGACCGCGCGCGCGCGGCGCTGGCCTCGGGCGCGGCGCACGCCAAGCTCGCTGAGCTGGTCGCGCGCACGCACGCGCTGGCGGCAGCCTGATGGCTCACCCGCTGTGGAGCGACCCCGGAACCTGGATCGCGCTGGGCGCCACCGCCGTCTCGGTGGCGGTCGGCGTGGCCATGTCGGTGGTGTTCCGCCGCATCCTGCGCCGGCCGCCGCCTGCGCCGCCTTCCCCCGAATCTTCCGCACACCCCGCAGACCCTGAAAGGCGCGAAACCCCATGAACGATATTCTGAAAAAGATCGTCGCCGTCAAGCACGAAGAAGTCGCCGCAGCGCAAAAGCGCCTGCCGCTGGCCGCCATGCGCGCCGACGCCGAGAGCCGCGTGCTCACGCGCGATTTTGTCGGCGCACTGCGCGCCAAGATCGCCAGGAACCAGGCGGCCGTGATCGCCGAAATCAAGAAGGCCAGCCCGAGCAAGGGCGTCATCCGCGCCGACTTCGAACCCGCCGACATCGCCCAGAGCTATGCCGAGGGCGACGGCGTGGTCAGCGCGGCCTGTCTTTCGGTGCTGACTGACCGGCAGTTCTTCCAGGGCAGCACCGACTACCTCAAGCAGGCGCGCGCCAGCTGCCAGCTGCCGGTGCTGCGCAAGGACTTCATGGTCGACGCCTACCAGATCTACGAGTCGCGCGCCATGGGCGCCGATGCCGTGCTGTTGATCGCCGCCAGCCTCGATGACGCGCAGATGCAGGACTTCGAGGCCATCGCGCGCGACCTCGACATGGCCGTGCTGGTCGAGGTGCACGACCGCGCCGAGCTCGACCGCGCGCTGCGCCTGAAGACCGAGCTGGTCGGCATCAACAACCGCAACCTGCGCACCTTCGAGGTCACGCTGCAGACCACGCTGGACATGCTGTCGGACGTGCCGAAAGACCGCCTGCTCGTCACCGAGTCGGGCATCCTCGCGCCGCAGGACGTCAAGACCATGCGCGACGCCGGCGTGCAGGCCTTCCTCGTCGGCGAGGCCTTCATGCGCGCCGACGACCCGGGCACGGCGCTGGCGCAGCTGTTTGCCTGAATGCACCTGAATTCATAGCTGTAATCGTAAGCTACATAAGCGCTGGAGGCCATTTTGACCATGAATGATCTGCCCCACCCCGGCGCCGGTGGCGCCACGCAGCTGCAAACCGCGAACCCGGCCGACTGGCCCGTGGCGCCCGGCTGGCAGCCGCTGGTCGGTGATTTTTTTGCCAGCGCCACCGGCCAGCGCCTGTGCGCGTTCCTGCAGGCGCGGCTCGGTGCGGGCGCGGTGGTGTTTCCGCCGCGGCCGCTGCGCGCGCTCGAACTCACGCCGCCCGATCAGGTGCGCGTCGTGATCCTCGGCCAGGACCCGTACCACGGCCGCGGCCAGGCCGAGGGGCTGGCGTTTTCGGTCGCGCCGGGCGTGCGCCTGCCGCCTTCGCTGCGCAACATCTTCAAGGAAATCGAGCGCGACCTGGGCACGCCGCCGCCGGCCTTTCCGAACCCCGGCGGCAGCCTGGTCAAGTGGGCGCAGAACGGCGTGCTGCTGCTCAACACCACGCTGACGGTGGAAGAGGGCCGGCCCGCGAGCCACGCCGGCAAGGGCTGGGAGGTGCTGACCGACGCCGTGATCGCGCAGGTCGCCGAGGGCCCGCGCCCGGTGGTGTTCATGCTCTGGGGCGCGCACGCGCAAAGCAAGCGCGCCCTGATCCCCGCAGACCGCGGCCACCTGGTGCTGTGCGCCAACCACCCCTCGCCGCTGTCGGCGCTGCGCCCGCCGGTGCCGTTCATCGGCTGCGCGCACTTCGGCCGGGCGCGGGCGTTTCGTGCGCAGCACGGCGACTGAGGTGCCCAGGGCCGCTCGGGACTCGGCTGCGGCGCTGCTATGGGTGCATTGGTCGAGGCGCGCTCGCTGGTTCGGCGAAATCGCGTGTTCGCGGTTTGACCGGATGGCGGCGGACGGCAACGCGTCCGTTGCCAATACGCCTATCGCGTCATCAACCTGAGTGCGCGGGAGGTGTAGGGGGCGCTGCGCTAGCTGCCGAGGCCGTGCGGCGGGTTAATGGTCGCAGGGTCTGTTGCAGCAGGGGGAGCAGCCGCTGACCCAAGCGGATGCATGGCTTTTCCACGAGATACCACGATAGGGTTCCGAGCATGGTGGCAAGCAGCATGGCCATGTATTTGTTGAAGGACAGCCCCAGTTCCGGGAAATACAGCGCCAGCAGCTGTTGCATGGGCCAGCCCCACAGATAGACCCCGTACGACACATCAGCTGGCAGTCGAAGCGCAACGATGGCCGGCAGGCTGCAGACATACAGGAGCCCGAGAAACAGCGCCACATAGAACAAATAGTAGGCGTGGCTGTGCTGGCGCAACGTCAAGAACAGCACCAGAGCGCCTAGTGCTGGGGCCATGCTGATGTGAATCTTGTCGCGCCACAGCGCCAAAAGGGCGCCGAAGGCAAAGCAGGGCGCCAGCGCATCGATGGACAGGCTCTGGGGGCGCCAGGTGAACAACAGTTGATTGCCTGTGACGGGGTCGAGGATGATCAGGCAGACCACAGCTGTTGCCAGCCACTTGTAGCGGTGCAGGCCCAAAGCGAACAAGGCAGCCAGAACGATATAGGCATCTACCTCGTAGGGGATGCTCCAAAGGGAGCCGTTGACGGCTTGACTGGCTTGGCTAGCGAACACGCCGGGCAACTCATACTGGAGGCGCATGAGCAGGTTTTCGCGCACGTAGCTTGAGGTTTGAGGGTGCGCGAAATAGCTCTCCCACGGCAGATTGCTGACCAGCGGTCCCACCACGAATGCACAGGCGGTCACCACGACCAACAGGGCCGGCCAGATGCGAAAAATGCGCGCCAGGATGAACTGCGTCAGGCATTTTTTCTGCAACAGGCTATTGGTGACCACCAGTCCGCTGAGAAAGAAAAACACCTTGACGGCCAATGACCCGCTGTAATCGAACTGCAGCCAGCGCGCGACGAAGTCGCTGTTGACGCCGATCGGCAGGACGGCATGCGCGTGGCCGTAAATCACCATGCAGGCTGCAACGAGGCGAACAAGGTCGAGATTGTTGTTCTGGCGTTGCAGCAGTTGGTCAAGGTACATCGGTGGTGGGTGCTGGAAGGCAATGAGCAATAAGGCCATGCGCTGGCGGGAAGGCGCCCATTCTAGGTCGGGCAATTGCGCTGGCCATCCAGGGAAATTGCCTTTTGCATGGCGTAGCGATACATCCCTTGCCCCTTGCGCTACCAAGGTCGGGACAGTTCTTGTTGCAGCAGCTCCAGAAACGACTGCGCCGCATGCGGCAGGGCGCGGCCCGCCAGGGTCTGCACCTCGATGTCGCGCAGGTCCATGCCCTCGTCGCCCACGGGCACGGCCACGAGGGCGCCCGAGGCCATCAGGTGGCGTGCCGCGATCTCGCTCGACAAGGCCACGCCGCCGCCGTGCACCACGAAGTTCATCAGGGTCTGCACGTGGTTGCTCACGAGCACCGGCCGCAGCCGCAGGCCCTGGCGGCTGCAGGCCATGTCGATCATCTGGCGCACCGTGGTCTCGGGCGGCGGCAGCCCCAGCGCATGCGGGGCCAGGTGCGCCAACCTGAGCTGCGGCCGATCGGCCAGCGGGTGCCGGCGCGGCAGCAGCGCCAGCACCGGCGCGCTCTGGCGATAGACCACGGCAACGTCCTTGTGCGGCGCGCTGCTGAAGCACAGGCCGAGATCGACCGCGCCGCTGCGCACCGCCGTCGGAACCATGGCCGTGGGCAGCGTCTGCACGCTGAACTGAATGCCCTGGTGCAGGCGCTGGAAGTCCACGCACAGGCGCGGCACCAGATCGTTCGCAAACGCGTCCGACGTGGCCAGGCGCACCTGCCCGGCGTGCAGGCCCTGCAGGGCGCCGATCTCTCCCAGCGCGCGTTCGGCATCGAGCCCGGTGCGGCGCGCATGGCGCGCCAGGATTTCGCCGGCCGCCGTCAGCACCATGCCGCGCGGATGGCGCTCGAACAGGGGCGTGCCCAGCTGGCCCTCGAGGCCGGCGATCTGGCGGCTCAGCGCCGAGGCCGCCACATGCAGCCGCTCGGACGCGAGCGTCAGAGAGCCGCTCTGCGCCACTTCGAGAAAGTAGCGCAGCGCCGTGTCGAGCAGGAGGTGGGGTCGCATGGCGGGTCGCAGTGTGTTGCTGATCGGAGATGGAAAGTATCGATCGGTTTGCTGTTTCGGCAAACCTGTTTGCCTATTTGCTGGTGGTCATCGGCATGGCGCATTTCTAAGATAGGCCGTGATAACTACCTTGGCTCGGCCTGGCGGCCGGCTGCGTGCCCCGATCCATCCTTTCTGGAGTGTTTCCATGCGTTTGTTTTCCTCGCGCCACGGTGCGCTGGCGGTGTCCTTGTGCGTGGCGCTGGCGGCAGGGGCCCATGCGCAGTCCGCGTGGCCGGACAAGCCGGTACGGGTGATCGTGCCGTTTCCGGCCAGTGGCGCCACGGACCTGGTGGCGCGTGTGGTCACGCAGCGCGTGGCGGCCGACCTGGGCCAGCAGATGGTGGTGGACAACCGCCCGGGGGCCGGCGGCACCATCGGCACGGCCGAGGCCGCCAAGGCGCCGGCCGACGGCTACACGCTGCTGCTGACCACGAGCAGCACGCATGCGATATCGCCGCACCTTCTGCCGCGCCTGGCCTACGACGCGCGCAAGGATTTCACCCCGGTCGTGCACCTGGCCGACGCGCCCAGCGTGGTGCTGGTCAACCCGTCGCTGCCGGTCAAGACCGTGGCGGAGCTGGTCGCATACGGCAAAGCCCATCCCGGCAAGCTCAACTACGCCACCAGCGGCAACGGCACCATCGTGCACCTCAATTCCGCCGCCTTCAGCGCGCAGGCGGGCATCGAGATGACGCATGTGCCCTACAAGGGCACGGCGCTGGCCATCCCCGATCTGGTGGCCGGCCAGGTGCATGTGCTGTTCGACTCCTTGCCCACCGGCATGCCGCATGCGCGCAGCGGCCGCTTGCGCGCCCTGGCCGTGACCAGTGAAAAGCGCACGGCGCTGGCGCCCGAGCTGCCCACCCTGGCCGAATCGGGCCTGCCTGGCTATTCTTCGGTGACGTGGTTTGGCGTGTACCTGCCGGCCGGTGCGCCGCCCGCTCTGGTCAGTCGCGTGCACCAGGCTTTTGCTAAGGCCATGCTGGCGCCCGAGGTGGCTGCCAGCCTGGCCAAGCTGGGGGTCGAGCCTGCGGCGCCCAGCAGCCCGGCACAGTTCGGCGCCATGGTGCAGACCGACAGCGCGCGCTGGGCCAGCGTCATCCGCCAGCACAAGATCACGTTGGAATGAAAGGCCTGCCATGAACGACCGCACCTTGCCGCTCCACGCCAGTCCCTCCGCCATGGACTGGGCGCTGCCTTATGCCTCCCAGCGCAGCGCGGTGATGGGGCGCAACATCGTTTCCACCTCGCAGCCGCTGGCGGCCCAGGCCGGCCTGCGCATGCTGTTGGCCGGCGGCAACGCGGTGGATGCGGCGATTGCCGCGGCCATGGCGCTCACCGTGGTCGAGCCCACGGGCTGCGGCCTGGGCAGCGACGGTTTCGCCATCGTCTGGGACGGCCAGGAACTGCACGGCCTCAACGCCTCGGGCCGCTCACCTGCCGCGTGGACGCCGCAGTATTTCGCCGAGCGCGGTGGCATGCCCGAAAAGGGCTGGAATGCCGTCACCGTGCCCGGCGCCGTGTCGGCCTGGGTGGCGCTGTCCAAGCGCCTGGGCAAGCTGCCGTTCGCGCAGCTGGCGCAGCCCGCCATCGATTACGCGCGCCGCGGCTTTCCGGTCTCGCCGACCATCGCCCGGCTGTGGGCGCTGGGCGCTGCCAAGCTCGGCGCCCAGCCGGGCTTTGCCGAGTGCTTCCTGCCGGGCGGCCGCGCTCCGCGCGCGGGCGAGATGTTTCGCAGCGAAGCCCATGCGCGCACACTGGAGCTGATCGCCGCCACGGAGGGCGAGGCGTTCTACCGCGGCGATCTGGCCCGGCAGATGGTGGCCCACGCGCAGGCGCACGGCGGCGCCATGGCCCTGGACGACCTCGCTGCACACCGGGCCGACTGGGTCGGCACGGTGAGCCAGCGCTTCGGCGATTCGGTGGTGCACGAGATCCCGCCCAACGGCCAGGGCATCGCTACGCTGATGGCGCTGGGCATGCTCGATGCCGTGGGCGTCGGCCAGCAGCCGCTCGATGGTGTGGACAGCGTGCACCTGCAGATCGAGGCCATGAAGCTCGCGCTGGCCGACCTGCAGCAGTACAACGCCGACATCGATGCCATGCAGGTGGCGCCGGCCGATCTGCTCCATGCCGACTACCTGCGCGGCCGTGCGGCCCTCATCGATCCCGCGTGCGCGGGCGATCCGTCCTGCGGCGCGCCGCGCCCCGGCGGCACGGTGTACCTGGCGGCGGCGGACGCGTCCGGGATGATGGTGTCGTTCATCCAGTCCAACTACATGGGCTTTGGCTCGGGCGTGGTCGTGCCGGGCACGGGCATCAGCCTGCAGAACCGGGGCCATGGCTTCAATCTGGTTCCCGGCCATGCCAACGAAGTCGGCCCGCGCAAGCGGCCGTCCCACACCATCATTCCGGCCTTCGCCATGCACGCCGATGGCACGCCGCAAATGGCGTTTGGCGTCATGGGCGGACCCATGCAGTCGCAGGGCCACCTGCAGATGGCGCTGCGCGTGCTGCGCTATGGCCAGAACCCGCAGGCCGCGGCCGATGCGCCACGCTGGCGTGTCACGGGCGGCAAGGGCGTGGCCGTGGAGCCCCGCTTCGATCCGGCCGTGGTGGCCGGGCTGCGCGCGCGCGGCCACGAGGTCACGGTGGAAGAGGGCAACGGCGTCTTCGCCTTCGGCGGGGCCCAGCTGGTGCTGCGCGAGGGCGGGCACTATGTGGCCGGATCGGACCCGCGCAAGGACGGGTGCGCCGTGGCGTTCTGATGCTCTCAAAAAGAGAGCGTCCGGCGCTGGTGCGGCAAGCGCCAGCGCCGGATAGCGTCAGAAGACCGACGCCCGGCACCTAGCTGCGCCCGCGCACGCTGAGCCACACGCTGGCCAGGCCGCACAGCGTGATCGCGGCCATGCCGGCCAGGGACTGGGCGTCGGGCCTCTGGCCGAAGAACAGCCAGCCCATGGCCATCGCAAAGCCGATCTGGCTGTAGAGAAACGGCGCGATGGCGCCCGGCGTGGTGTGCGCATAGGCCTGCAGCAGCAGCAAATGGCCCACGCCGCTGCACGCCCCCATCACCGCCACGGCGGCCCAGACGGGCCCGTCGGGCACGCTCTGCCAGAACAGCGGCAGCAGCGGCGTGGTCGCCAGCAGCGGCAGCCAGGTCGTGTAGAGCTGGGTGGTGGTGGGCGGATCGAGCCGCGCCATGCGGCTGCCCAGCAGCTGGTAGGTGGTGCCGCACAGCAGCAGGCCCAGGGGCAGCAGGGCGCGCCAGCCCAGGGCCTGGCCGGCGCCCTCGGGCCGCACGATGGCGATCACGCTGGCCAGCCCCACCAGCAGCAGCCCCCAGCGCGCGGGGCTCACGCGTTCGCCGAACAGCCAGGCCGAGGCCACGACGATGAGCAGGGGCACGGCCGACCAGGTGGCGGTGAAGTTGGCCAGCGGCATGCTCTGGATGCAGAAGAAGGCGAAGACCGAGGTCAGAAAGCCGCTGGCCGCACGGCCGATCTGGAAGCGCGGGTGGGCCGTGCGCCAGGCGGCCCAGCCGTGGCGCGGCAGCACCATGGCCGTGGTCACCAGGGCCTGGGCCGCAAAGCGCAGCCACAGCACCATCAGCATGGGCAGCACCTGGCCGCTGAACTTGGTGGCGCTGTCCAGCAGCGCGAACAGGGCGCAGGCCGCGGTGGCCAGGGCGATGCCCCCCAGGGCGGAGCGGTGGGCCGCAGCGGCGGGCCTGAAAGTGCGGTCGGAGGTCACGGGGCAGGCAGACAGCCGGCGGCCCGAGGCCCCCGGCGGGGACCGGCGCGGGGAGCGCGGCGCAGGGCATTGTAGGGCGCGCCTGCTCATGAATCAGGAGCGCATGGCGCTGGTGGTGACTGCATTTCAACGCCATACGGCTTTCGTCGGTAGGCAGGGCAAGCGCCTGCCGCTCCTCTTTCAGGAGCGGTCGGACGGGAGGCGCTCCAGCAGCATGGCATCGCCATAGCTGAAGAAGCGGTAATGCTGGGCGATGGCGTGGCGGTACAGCTGCATGACATGCGCGTAGCCCGCGAAGGCCGAGACCAGCATCATCAGCGTGCTCTTGGGCAGGTGGAAGTTGGTCAGCAGCAGGTCCACCACCTGGAACCTGAAACCCGGCGTGATGAAGATGGCGGTGTCGCCCGAGGCCTGGCCGCTGCGCGCCCACGATTCGAGCGTGCGCACCGTCGTCGTGCCCACGGCCACGACGCGGCCGCCGCGCTGGCGGCAGCGCTCGAGCGCCGCGAGCGTGGCCAGCGGCACCTCGTACCACTCACTGTGCATCTGGTGCTCGGCCAGGTTCTCGGTCTTGACGGGCTGGAAGGTGCCGGCGCCCACGTGCAGCGTGACGCAGGCAGTGTCGATGCCGCGCGCGGCCAGATCGGCCAGCACGGTGGCGTCGAAGTGCAGTGCCGCGGTCGGTGCGGCCACGGCGCCGGGGGCGCGGGCGAACACGGTCTGGTAGCGCTCGCTGTCTGCGGCGGCGTCGGGGTCGTTGCCGCCTTGCTGCTGGCGCTCGATGTAGGGCGGCAGCGGCAGGTGGCCGTGGCGCTCCATCAGCTCCCAGGGCGTCTCGCCGGCCGGGCCGCGCAGCGCGAAGCGGAACAGCGGGCCGTCGCCGTCGGGCCAGCGGCCAAGCAGCAGCGCGTCAAAGCCGCCGCCGCGCAGGCCGCCCGCCATGTGCACCACGGTGCCGGGCGGGGGTTTCTTGCTGACCTTCATGTGGGCGACCACTTCGCCGCCCTCGAGCACACGCTCGATCAGCAGCTCGAGCTTGCCGCCGCTGGCCTTCTCTCCAAAGAGGCGCGCCTTGACGACGCGCGTGTCGTTGAACACCAGCAGGTCGCCCGCCCGCAGCAGGCCGGGCAGTTCCTTGAAGATGCGGTCCGCGGGCTGCGTGGCGCGGCCGTCGAGCAGGCGCGAGGCGCTGCGCTCGGGCGCGGGGTGCTGGGCGATGAGCTGGGGGGGGAGCGCGAAATCGAAGTCGCTGAGGGTGTAGGGGGGTGCCGTATCGGTCATGGGTGCTTGAGGGCCGGACAGGCCCGTGCCAAGGAAAAAGCGGTGGCAGCGGCGCGGCGCAAACCGCACGCCTGCGGGTGGGGGGCGATTGTCCCATGGCCGGTATCCCATAATTGCCTGCGACCGCGCGCCGTTGGGGCCGCGCCCGCACGGCCCGTTTTTCGGCGGCCCGCACACGCCACGCCACAAGGAACCTCCATGCCGCTCGTCGTTTTCAACCAGAAGGGTGGGGTGGGCAAGTCCACCATCGCATGCAACCTGGCCGCTATCAGCGCCCACCAGGGCCTGCGCACCCTGGTGATCGACCTGGACCCGCAGGGCAACTCGAGCGCCTACCTGCTGGGCGCCGCGCCGGCCGAGGACCAGCCCGGCGTGGCGCCGTTCTTCGAGCAGACGCTGGGCTTCAGCTTCACGCCGGCGCCGCCGTCCGCGTTCACCGTGCGCACGCCGTTCGAGGGCCTGGACCTGATGGCGTCGAGCGCGCGGCTCGACGAGCTGCAGGGCAAGCTCGAATCGCGCCACAAGATCTACAAGCTGCGCGAGGCGCTGGCGCAGCTGGGCCAGGACTACGACCGCATCTACATCGACACCCCGCCGGCGCTCAATTTCTACACCCGCTCGGCGCTCATGGGCGCGCGCGGCTGCCTGATCCCGTTCGACTGCGACGACTTCTCGCGCCAGGCGCTCTACACGCTGCTGGCCAACGTGCAGGAGATCCGCGCCGACCACAACCCCCAGCTGGCGATCAAGGGCATCGTGGTCAACCAGTTCCAGGCGCGCGCCAAGCTGCCCCAGCGGCTCGTGCAGGAGCTGCTCGACGAGGGCCTGCCGGTGCTGCAGCCCTACCTGCCGCAGTCGGTCAAGGTGCGCGAATCGCACCAGCTGGCGCGGCCCATGATCCACCTCGACCCCGGGCACAAGCTCACGCAGGCGCTGGTGGCGATCCACGGCGTGCTCGCATAGCCGCCGCCATACTGGGAATTCACACTGTCAAAGAAGGGCTTGAGCGCGTGGAAACTTTCGTCTGGGACCAGCATTTCGTGACCGGCCTGCCCGATGTGGACGAGCAGCACCGGGGCCTGGTGGACCTGTTCAACGAGCTCAGCCGCTCGCTGTTCGTCTCGGAGGCCGACACCGATCCCGGCGCCGGCCGCGAAGCGCTGCTGCGCGGCATCTTCGAGCGCCTGGTGGCCTACACCGAATACCACTTCAGCGAGGAAGAGGCCCTGATGCACAGTGCCGGCGTCGATGCGCGGCACACCGAGGCGCACGTGGCGCTGCACCGGCAGTTCGTGCAGCAGGTGCACACCTTTTGGGCCACGCGCGCCACCATGGCCGCGCCGGCCGAATCCATCGTCCACTTCTTGACCGCATGGCTGGGCCTGCACATCCTGGGCATCGACCAGTCGCTGGCGCGCCAGATCGCGGCCATCGCGCAGGGCCTGCCGGCCGCCCAGGCCTATGAGCGCGAGATGTCGGCGCACGACAACAGCACGCAGGTGCTGCTGAAGATGATCGGCAAGCTCTACCAGGTGCTGTCGGCGCAGAACGACGAGCTGGTGCAGGCCAACCAGCGCCTCGAAGACCGCGTCGCGCAGCGCACGGCCGAGCTGGCGCAGGCCAACGTCGCGCTGCAGCAGGCCAACGAACGGCTCGAGGCCTATGCCCGCACCGACGGGCTGCTGCAGGTGGCCAACCGCAGCTGCTTCGACGACCGCCTGGCGCAGGCCTGTGCGAGCGCGTTCCGGCGCCAGGTGCCGCTCGGTCTGCTGATGATCGACGTCGACGATTTCAAGCGCTACAACGACCAGTTCGGCCACCCCGCGGGCGATGCCTGCCTGCAGGCCGTGGCCCGTGCGGTGCAGCATGCGATGCAGCGCAGCACCGACCTGGTGGCCCGCTACGGCGGTGAGGAGCTGGCCGTCCTCCTGCCCGACACCGATGCAGCCGGCGCCGCCGCCGTCGCCGCGCGCGTGGTGGCCGCCGTGGCGGCGCTGCGCCTGCCGCACCCGGCCTCGGTGGCGCCGCATGTCAGCGTGAGCGTGGGCGCGGT
>NZ_MWOM01000107.1:0-7462 GCF_012931925.1 Acidovorax sp. SRB_24 | reverse complement strand
AGCAGGGCTTTCGCGTCACCACGTTCGACTACCGGGGCCATGGCGACTCGCTGCAGGGGCACCTGCGCGATGTGCGGGCCGATCTGACCGACTGGGCGCGGGACTACGAAGCCGTGGTGTCCGCCGCCAAGGCCGCGCTGCCGGCGCAGCCGCTGTTCCTGCTGGGCCACAGCCTCGGCGCGCAGCTGCCGGGCTTGATGCGCAACCCGGGGCAGGTGGACGGGTTGCTGGCCATTGCGGCCGGCAGCGGCTACTGGCGCGACAACGCGCCACGGCTCAGGCGCCTGGTGCCGTACTTCTGGTGGGTGCTGGTGCCGCTGGCCACGCGCATCTGCGGCTACTTTCCCGGGGCCGCGTTGCGCAAGGTGGGCGACCTGCCGGCCGGCGTGATCCTGCAGTGGCGGCGTTGGTGCCTGAACCCGCGCTACAGCGTGGGCGCCGAGGGCGCGGCGGCGGAGCAGAGCTATGGCGCCGTGCGCTTTCCGGTGCTGGCCTGGTCGATGCGCGACGACGAGCTCATGACCCTGCGCGGCACGCACCACCTGCTGGCGCTGTATGCGAACGCGCCGCGCCAGGTCGAGTCGCTCGCGCCGGCCGACGCGCAGGCGCCGCGCATCGGCCATTTCGGCTTCTTTCGCGACCAGTTCCGGGGCAGCCTGTGGCCGCGCGCGGTGCGGGCGCTGGCGGGCCTGGAGGGCGGCAGCGCCGCAGTCACCGGCACGACGGCATGAGGGCGGATTTCGCGGCACACTGGACACCATGACCACACACCATCCTTTGGACAAGGCGCTTGCGCTCACGTCCACCACCGCTGGGCAGTACCACGGGCACACCAGCCCCGGCTACTGGAACATGGTTGGCCCGTTCGGCGGCATCACGGCGGCCGTCGCACTGCGGGCCGTGCTGGAACACCCCGACCTGCTGGGCGAGCCCCTGTCGCTCACGGTCAACTACGCGGTCGCGCAGGCGGCCGGGGAGTTCACGGTGCAGGCCGTGCCGGTGCGCACCAACCGCTCGACGCAGCACTGGACCATCACCTTGTTCCAGGCCGACGCCCAGGGCACGCCCCAGATCACCACCACGGCCACGGCCGTCACCGCCGTGCGCCGCGACACCTGGAGCCTGGGCGACATGCCCATGCCCGCCGTGCCGCAGCCCGCGGCGCTGCCGCGCATCACGCCGGCCATGGGCGTGGAGTGGCTGCGCCGCTATGAGATGCGCCCCGTCGTCGGCGAGCTGCCCGAGCGCTGGGAGGGCCAGGGCGACAGCAGCCTGAGCCAGCTGTGGATGCGCGACGAGCCGGCGCGCCCGCTCGACTTCTGTGCGCTGGCCGCGCTGGCCGACGTCTTCTTTCCGCGCGTGTGGCTGCGCCGCGCGGTGCGCGTGCCGGCGGGAACGGTGTCGATCACGGTGTATTTCCATGCCAACGCCGCCGAACTGGAAGCCACGGGCACGGGCTACCTGCTGGGCCAGGCGCGCGGGCAGGAGTTTCGCAACGGCTTTTTCGACCAGACCGTGCAGCTGTGGAACGAGGCCGGCGCCATGCTGGCGACCAGCCACCAGATCGTCTATTTCAAAGAGTGATGGCGGGCCTGCCCGCACCATCCACCCCCTTCTCAAGGAACCCCCGAGCATGAGCGCAACCCCGCAAGACATCCTGGTGCACACCGAAGCCGGCGTCACCACCATCACCCTCAACCGCGTCGACAAGAAGAACTCCCTGACCCGCGCGATGTACGCCACGCTGGCCGACACGCTGGCGCAGGCCGAGGCCGACGCCAGCGTGCGCGCCGTGCTGCTGCAGGGCGACATCACGGTGTTCAGCGCCGGCAACGACATCGGCGACTTTCTGGCGCAGCCGCCGGCCGAACAGGACGCACCGGTGTTCCGTTTTCTGCACGCCATTGCCGCCTTTCCCAAGCCCCTGGTGGCCGCCGTCTGCGGCCCCGCCGTGGGCATTGGCACGACGATGCTGTTCCACTGCGACCTGGTCTATGCGGGCGACAACGCCGCGTTCTCCATGCCCTTCGTGAACCTGGGCCTGTGCCCCGAGGCGGCGTCCAGCCTGCTGGCCCCGCGCCTGCTGGGCTACCACCGTGCGGCCGAGGCCCTGCTGCTGGGCGAGCCCTTCATGGCCGAGGCCGCCATGGAGGTGGGCCTGGTCAACCGAGTAGTGCCGCCCACCGAATGCAACGCCATCGCCCAGGCGCAGGCACGCAAGCTCGCCGCCAAGCCGCTGTCGTCGCTCATCGAGACCAAGCGCCTGATGAAGAAGGGCATGCTGGAGCCCGTGCTGGAGCGCATGGCCGAAGAGGGCGCCAGCTTCGGCCGCATGCTGCGCGAACCTGCGGCGCGTGAAGCCTTCACGGCGTTCATGGAAAAGCGGCGTCCGGATTTCGGCGCCCACTGAAGGCGGGCCCCGAAGGGGCGGCCGGCGTGCTGGCTGAAGGGCGTGCCGATAGAACTTCGTGATGGGCGTCGAATCCGGCATGCCCGCGTATGCGGACCTTCTTCCCATCTTGCTCAAGCTCAAGCTCAAGATCAAGGACGCCCCTTGGCAGGCCACCGTCATCGGCCGCGGCGAGATCTGGCCCGTGCACCTGCGCACGGGACTGGAAGACACTGTTGGATCGGACCAAGGCGGATCCGACTGGGCCGTTGATTGAGCAACTGGCGCGGTACACGCGGAATGGGGGCTGGAGGTGGCGTCGCCGCAGGAGGCTCGGGGGATGTGTTGGGATTGCAAGAGGTGGGGGCAGCAGGTGCTGGCGCATGAACCTCCTTGCCTTACGCCACCTATGGGGCCGAATCCTAGGGTGTTGATGTCAATCTGCGCTATCTCAAAGAACGAAGGTACTCAGACCCCTCCGCCACCCAAGACAAGAAATCATGGGCATCGTCATAGTAGTTCTTGAAGGTTGACCGAATTTCGTCGGCCGTTGTTCTCGGAACATAGACTACGTCAGCAGTTGGTCGCGATTTCTCAAGCTCGAAAAGCTTTGCTAGGGCCTCAGATGGCGTTTCGAAGCCGAACAGCTCTAGTTGAGTCCCTTCTCTGAAAAGAATGAACTCTGGTCCCTTGTTCGCTGGATCTCCCCTCAAAGCTACTCCGAGTCCTGCTAGCTGGAGTCTGAAATTCAATTCCGCTTCGCGCTTCTCATAGATTCCTACCAACTCGCCATTCTCAAGGTCCGGATGTGGCCCAGGACACTCCTCAAAAGACCGTGCCAAAAGTTCGCTAGTGAGTGACATCAAGGCAAGATATCTCGCATCACCTCGGTGGTACTTCGGTTCGCTTACGCCCTTTGTTATGTGGGCAATTATCTCGTTTGTAGTGGACCAGGCATTTTGAATCTCAGTTCGATACTGAAGCTCTATGCGGAGTCCACGCAAATGTCTGCCTTCCTCTGATGCGACGTTGTACTCGTACACATCGTGGATACCTCGATACCCATCCGGTTTTGGTACCTTTATATAGTCGTATTTGTCTGGCGCAGTCTTCAGTACGTGATCGAACCGGGCGCGATGCATGGACTCTCGAAACGCGTAGAGCGTTTGGACATCAGGGCATATCACTCGACAACCTGCGACATCGTCCATCCTGGCGAGGTCCATGCCATGCTGCCGCTGCAGTTTGTCAAATATGGTGGTCTTACGTTTATGGCGCTGGATTACTCGCGCGCCGTATTCTTTGGCGCGACTTCGTAACAGCGCTTGAAACGTATTGATCACACTTGAGTGGGCTGCTCGCCATTCCTCAATGACGCGGAGATCCTCTGGCGTTGCACGCGCCTCGCGAACAGCATCGCCTGCGGCATTCACACGAGATTTCGACCCGCCCGGAAAATTTTTGTCCATTAGTCCATTTTCGATCATCAGCCGTAAGAGGAGTATTCCTGCAACGTCAGAGACTGCATTCAAATAAAACGCGTCAGCCCTTCATTCAGTAAATAGGTCGAAACCTGTGAATCGTGTCCCGCGCCTTCGCATCCAATGCAAACCCATTCCCGTGCGCAGCTGCCAACGCATCAGCCCGCTGCACGAATGTATCGATCTCCATCCCATAGATGAACTGCATCGCCCCCCCCGTCCAAGCCGGAAACCCAATCCCAAAAATCGACCCGATGTTCGCGTCATGCACGCTGGTCAGCACGCCCTCGGCTAGGCAGCGCGCGGTCTCAATGGCCTGGCGGTAGAGCAGACGGTCCTGGATTTCCTGCACGCTCCACGCGGCATCTGATTTCTCAAACAAGCCACGCAGCTCCGGCCACAGGTGCTTCTTGGCGCCTGCGGGGTAGTTGTAAAAGCCCCCGCCACCGGCGCGGCCGGGGCGCTTCAATTCCTTGACCATGCGCTCCACCAGCAGCTCGCCGGGCGTGGCGGAATACGTCTTGCCTTCGGCCGCGTAGTCGGCGCGGGTCTGGTCCAGCACGTGCACGCTGAGTGACAGCGCGGTTTCGTCCAGCACGGCCAGCGGGCCCACGGGCAGGCCGGCCTGCATGGCGGCGTTTTCAATCGCGGCGGCGGGGATGCCTTCGCCCAGCATGGCGGCGCCTTCCATCACAAAGATGCCGAAGGTGCGGCTGGTGTAGAAGCCACGTGAGTCGTTGACCACGATGGGTACCTTGCCCAGGGCCTGCACGTAGTCGAAGGCGCGGGCCACGGTCTCGTCATCCGTCTGCTTGCCGCGGATGATCTCGACCAGCTTCATCTTGTCCACGGGGCTGAAGAAGTGGATGCCGACAAACTTTTCGGGCCTGCTGCTTGCAGTGGCCAAGCCGCTGATGGGCAGGGTGGAGGTGTTGCTGGCAAAGAAGCCGCCGGGCGCCAGTTGTGGCTCGGCCTCTTGCGTGACCTTGGCCTTGAGGTCGCGGCTTTCGAACACGGCTTCGATGAGGAGGTCGCAGCCCGCCAGGTCGGCGGCATTGGCGGTGGGCGTGATGCGTGCGAGCAGCGCCTGTTGCGCCTCGGCGGTCATGCGGCCTTTGTCCACGCAGGCTTGCGTGAGCTTGGCGCTGTAGGCCTTGCCGGCCTCGGCCTTCTCGGCGCTCACGTCCTTGAGCACGGTGGTGATGCCCCGGCTGGCCTGGGCCCAGGCGATGCCGGCGCCCATCATGCCGGCGCCCAGGATGCCGACCTTTTGCGGCTTGTAGCGTGGCGCCGTGCCAGGGCGCGACTTGCCGCTCTTGATCGCGTTCATGTCGAAGAAGAAGGTGTTGATCATGTTGCGCGCCACGGGGCCGGTCATCAGGCGGGCGAGGTAGCGGCTTTCGATGCGCAGGGCGGTGTCGTAGTCCACCAACGCGCCTTCGGCCATGGTGGCCAGGGCGGCCTCGGGTGCTGGGTAGCGGCCGCGCGTGGTCTTCTTGAGCATGGCGGGCGCGACGGTGAGGGCGCCAGCAATCTTGGGGTTGGCGGGCGTGCCGCCGGGCATCTTGTAATTCTTGTCGTCCCACGGCTGCACGGCGTGCGGGTGCGTGGCGATGTGGGCCAGGGCGGCGGGCAGCAGCTGTTCGCGCGTGGCGACCAGCTCGTGCACCAGTTGCAGCTCCAGCGCCTCGGCGGGGTTGAAGAGCTTGCCTTCCAGTAGATAGGGCTGCGCGCCGAGCAGGCCCAGCAGGCGCGTCATCTTGGTCACGCCGGTGGCGCCGGGCATGAGGCCGAGCGTGACCTCGGGCAGACCGAACTGGATCTTGGGGTCGGCCACGGCAATGCGGTAGTGCGCGACCAGGGCCACCTCCCACCCGCCGCCCAGCGCCGCGCCGTTGAGGCAGGCCACCACGGGGATGCCCAGGGTTTCGAGCGTGCGGAAGTGCTTCTTCATGCGCTCGATCTCGCCAAACACGGCCGGCGCATCGGCCGGCGTGAGGCGCATGGTGGCCTTGAGGTCGGCACCCGCGAAGAAGCTGGTCTTGGCGGAGGCGAGCACGATGCCCTTGAGCGCGTCGCCCAGGCGTTCGCGGTCGCCCAGCACCTGCGCCGTGACCTCGCCCAGCCCCTGCTGCCACTGGCGGCACATGGTGTTGACGGGGGAGTTGGCTTCGTCAAACGTGATGACGGCGACCTGGCCCTCGGTGTCCTGGGCTTTGACCAGTTCGTAGCGGATGGTTTGCATGTTCTTGTCTCCTGCCGGTCAGACGCGTTCAACAATCGTCGCGATGCCCATGCCGCCGCCAACGCAGAGGGTTGCGAGGCCGTAGCGCAGCTGGCGGCGGTGCAGCTCGTCGATCAGGGTGCCGAGGATCATGGCGCCCGTGGCGCCCAGCGGGTGGCCCATGGCGATGGCGCCGCCGTTCACGTTGACCTTGTCGTGCGGCACACCCAGCTCACGCATGAAGCGCATGGGCACGGCGGCAAAGGCCTCGTTCACTTCGAACAGGTCGATCTGGTCGATGGTCATGCCCGCGCGCGCCAGCGCCTTCTGCGCGGCGGGCACGGGGCCGGTGAGCATGATGGTGGGGTCGGCGCCACTGAGCGCCGTGGCCACGATGCGCGCGCGCGGCGTGAGGCCGTGGGCCTGGGCTGCGGCCCCGTTCCCGATCAGCACGGCAGCCGCGCCATCGACGATGCCGGACGAATTGCCCGCGTGGTGCACGTGGTGGATGCGCTCGACCTGCGGGTAGCGCTGCAGCGCCACGGCGTCAAAGCCCATGGCGCCGAGCTGCTCGAACGAGGCCTTGAGCGCACCGAGGCCTTCGAGCGTGGTGTGGGGCTTGATGAACTCGTCTTCCGCCAGGATGGTCTGGCCGATGAAGTCGCGCACGGGCACGACCGATTGCTTGAAGTGGCCCGCCGCGCGCGCGGCGGCGGCGCGGCGCTGCGATTCGAGCGCGAAGGCGTCCACGTCGGCGCGTGTGTAGCCGTCCAGCGTGGCGATCAGGTCGGCGCCGATGCCCTGGGGCACGAACAGCGTTTCTGAATTGGTCGCAGGGTCTTGCGCCCAGGCGCCGCCGTCGGAGCCGATGGGCACGCGGCTCATGCTCTCCACGCCGCCGGCCACCACCAGGTCTTCCCAGCCACTGCGCACTTTTTGCGCGGCCAGGTTCACGGCTTCCAATCCCGATGCGCAGAAGCGGTTGACCTGCACGCCGGCGCAGCGAAAGTCCCACCCGGCCTTGAGCGCCGCCACCTTGGGCAGCACCGAGCCCTGCTCGCCCACCGGCGAGACGATGCCCATGACGATGTCGTCCACTGCAGCGGTGTCGAAGCGGTGGCGCGCCTGCAGTTCGGTGAGCAGGCCGACCAGCAGGCTGATCGGCTTGACCTCATGCAGGCTGCCGTCCTTTTTGCCTTTGCCGCGTGGCGTTCGGATGGCGTCGAATACATAGGCTTCGGTCATGGCGTGTCTCCGGTATGTTCTGCGGCAGTATATGTTTGTGCGAAGCGTTTGCTTTGTGTAAATCTCGTTTTGTGGCTCTTCCTTTTGATAGAGCTTGCATACTGTGCCGCTGTGCCGCTGTGC
>NZ_MWOM01000113.1:0-6078 GCF_012931925.1 Acidovorax sp. SRB_24 | reverse complement strand
GCCTTCTGCATGCCCGGCGGCAAGATCGCGTTCTATACCGGCATCCTCGACCAGCTCAAGCTCAGCGACGACGAAGCCGCGATGGTCATGGGCCACGAGATGGCGCATGCGCTGCGCGAGCACGCGCGTGCGCGCATGGCCAAGAGCGAGGCCACCAACCTCGGCCTGCGCCTGGGCGCGCAATTGCTGGGCCTGGGCGACATGGGCAACCTCGCCGCCAACCTGGGTGGCCAGCTGCTCACGCTCAAGTTCAGCCGCGGCGACGAGAGCGACGCCGACCTCGTCGGCCTGGAGATGGCTGCGCGCGCCGGCTACAACCCCGAAGCGGCCGTGACGCTGTGGCGCAAGATGGGCCAGGCCACGGGCGGACAGGGCGGCCCTGCGTTCCTCTCGACCCACCCCAGCGGCCCGCAGCGCATCCGCGAGCTCGAGGAGAACGTGCCCAAGGTGCAGGGCCTGTATGCGGCGGCGCGCCGCCGGTAAAGCGTGCGCGCGGGCCGCGGCGCGCAGGGGCAGGCCGCGCGGCGCCCGGCGTGTAGGCGCACAGGCCGACTTGATGCCGCGTTGACTCAAGCGGTGCGCAACCCCATTACCATAAAGACCAGACGTGCGCCAGCGCGGTTTTTTTGGCCGACACCTGGGCGCGGTTGAAGTTGTTCCACCTTTCATCCAGGAGGTCTTCCATGAAAACACTTTCACTCCGCTCTTTGCTGGTCGCTGCCGTGGTGGGCACCGCCGGGGTTGCCATGGTCGGTTGCACCACCACCAAGGAGAGTGCCCAGGCCTCGCCGCGCGCGGACCGCGCCTCGCTCGAATCGCAGGCCAACGCCACGCTGTCGCGCCTTTATGAAACGGCCCCCGGCTCGCGCGAACTGGTCGCGCGCGCCAAGGGCGTGCTGGTGTTTCCGGCCGTGATCGGCGGCAGCTTCGTGATCGGCGTGCAGCACGGCGAAGGCGTGCTGCGCGTGGCCAACAAGACGCACAGCTACTACACCACCACCGGGGCTTCCATCGGCTGGCAGGCCGGCGGCCAGTCCAAGGCCGTGATCTATGTGTTCAACACCCAGGACGCGCTCGACAAGTTCGTCAACGGCAACGGCTGGTCGGGCGGCGTCGATGCCACCGTGGCGGCAGGCCACATCGGCGCCAATGGCAGCATCGACACCACGACCGCGCAGGCCCCGGTCACCAGCTATGTGATGACGAACACCGGCTTGGAGGCGGGCGTATCGCTGCAGGGGTCGAAAATCACGCGGATTACGCGGTAAAGCACGAAAGGGCGGCGCTGCCGTCCGGGCCTCGAGTGGCCCGTTCTCCAAAAAAACCGGTGTGGCACACCGGTTTTTCAGCGGCGTGCAGACCTGGACCTTGGCCAATTAAGCTCGCCCATGGCTCCGGGGCTTTCGAACCGCGCAAAAATCAAACGGCGCACCTCGCGCCTGTCGAACTAAGTGTTTGTCTCTTATTTTGCTTCTGTTTTGATGGCTACTAACGCTTGATATATACGGTAATCATGGGGGAATCTGACTAAGGCTTATCATCTGACCCCGATTTTCTTAAATGAAATGGGCCCCTTATTCCAATGCTTCTTCTTCAGCGAAATCCATCGATCGGTGCATAGGCACGGGGCTGCCCGGTTGCTTTGTCCAGCAACACCACCCATTCCATCGTGCGTGCACTGGTAAGAGGCAGCCACAGCAAATCGGATGCGGGCATGCCGGACTTGCGCACTGCCTTTTCAAGCAAAGGATTTTTTTCAAGGCGGGCCTGCGCCAACTCAGTCAAGGGTCTGGCTCTCTCCAGCACCTGCGGCAGTCCGACGGCGTATGCCTGCCACCAGCCTGGACGCAGCGAGGGGTCTTGTCCCGCTAAAGACAACTCCACGCTTTTCAACAATTCGTCTCCATCAAGCGGCTCTCTTACGCTGATGAGGGTGGGGCCACCCCACGGCAGTTGGCGTAGACCGTCCGGGGCCTGCTGTAAATCGGCGGCATCGATTTCTGCCGCAGTGACCAACCGAAATCTGTCTGTTTCAAACACCACATGCACGGGGCGTGCCACAGTGACAGTCCACAAACCGTACCCCAAAGCCCCCAGTTGAATCACGGCCACCAAAGCCAGGTCACGCAATAACTCAGTGCGTGGCTTTTGGGGATTGAAGAGCACCAAGGTCAGTAACGGCCCGCATACCACATCCACCCCCGCCAGCAGGCAAAACAATGCGAGGCCTCCCGCCAGTTCGCGGTACGGATAGGGATACCACAGGCCAAACACGGGAACTGCCAACAGAGCCGCAATCAAGGCACTGCCAAGCAAATGCCATCCTGCTGCAGGTAGTGCAGCTTTCAAACGTTTTTCAAAATTCATGTCGTCACTGGCGCTTTGCGTACTCCCGTACTCTATTTGCTATATGGGTGTTGCCTGTGAACGGATGCCGCTCAGGCATTTTCTCCATCGCCGTTGTAGAAGCGGCCGCAAAGTGACCCGGCCGCCTTCATCCGAAAGCCTAGCGGCAGTTGCCAGGGCGGTATTTGGCTTCCAACGTGCTGGCAGTGGGACCCGTGCCGCATACCCAGGTGAGCTGAGTGCCTGAATTAGCGACCGAGGACAAGTCCAGAGCGGCACCTGCAGGGTTTACCGGCTCTATGCGAAGGGTTTCGGCGCCCGCAGGCACCACAGCCGGCTTGTAAGCGATGGCAATCACGCCTGTCGAAGAACTGGTGACCGAGCCCACATTCTTGTTGCCTGCAAGTTCCGTGGCACCCATCGCCGTTGTGCCCAGCGTTCCACAATCCGTCGGGGTGGTGCAGGCCATGTCTACGGGGCCTTTGCTCTGGAAGGTTTCCGAGATGGCCGTCTTGAGGGCCGACGACAGAACCACACCTTCGGAAACCTTGGCACGGATGGTGTAGTCCTGGTAGGCCGGCAGAGCCACGGCAGCCAGAATGCCGATGATTGCCACCACGATCATCAGTTCGATCAGGGTGAAGCCTTTTTGTATGAAGCGGTACATGAAAACTCCTATGGCAAATTAATAATCTCAATCAAATTGCAAGCAGCATTCATGCCAGCGAGTTTATAGCGCCATTGAACACAAGCACATGTACAATTTTCCCTTCTCGATCCAACCAAAATAAATGTCAGGCCATTTGTTTTAAAAAATGAATTGTTAAAACAAAAAACCGCCCGAAGGCGGTTTTTTGTTTATGTCGTGGATTAACGGCAGTTTGCTGGGCGGTATTTCGCCTCCAGCGTGCTAGCAGTGGCAGCAACACCCGTGCCACACACCCAGCTGATTTGTTTGCCTGCATTGGCATCAGCAGAAAGATCGAGTGCCGTACCATCAGCATTCACAGGAGCAATCACCAAGGCCTCCTTGGTTGCAGGCACCACTGCTGGCTTATATGCAATGGTGATAACGCCACTGCTAACGCTGGTCACGTCTTTCACGTTCTTATTGCCTGCCAGAGCAGTTGCATCCATCTGCGATGCGCCCAGCTTTGCGCAAGTCACATCGCTGGTGCAAGCCATGTCGACAGGGCCCTTGCTCTGGAAGGTTTCCGAGATAGCCGTCTTGAGAGCCGACGACAGAACCAAGCCTTCAGAAACCTTGGCGCGAATGGTGTAGTCCTGATAGGCCGGCAGAGCCACTGCCGCCAAAATACCAATGATCGCGACAACGATCATCAACTCGATCAGCGTGAAACCCTTCTGGGCCATTTGCATAGAGCGCTTCATAAATCTCTCCTCAAAATCAATTGCAATGAAAAACCTGCAGAAGAACTCCCCAGGTTCGTAACAACCAAAGCAGGTTCCGTGCCAGTCATCGAATGCAACAAGACGTGTCAATTTTTGCGAAATTCCTCAGCATCTCTCGCTGCGGTGTCGCGTCTTGCGTCTGCATGCGCGCATTTGACAATTTTGTCGTTCCGAAGATGTCACAAGGTGCATCTTTGTCTTACAAATCAAATGCGTGACCACCTGCAGCGAGTCAGTGGCAGCGCTGGCCTGCGCAGGCACCAACGCTTTACACCGCCACGGTATTCTTCAATTTCAGGCAAAATTAGCTTCTTGCCCTTGCGCAGTAAGCGCTGGCAGCTATCAAACAAGGAGCGCTGATCGCGCCCACCTGTCTACCGCCGCCTTCGCGGCCAGCGCGCTCAGAGCGCTGCCCCCGTCACCCCCTGCACAAACTGCATCTGCGTGCCCGCCAGCTCCACGCAGTCGCCGCTTTGCAGAGGGGTGGCGCTGCCGGTCACCGCTGCGCCGTTGACCCGCGGCAACTCGGGTCCTTCGACGTGCGCAAGCACGAAGCCCTGGTGGCGGCGCGTGATGGAGGCCACGGCGACGCCGGGTTTGCCGATGGTGGTGACCACCTTGGTCAGCGCCACTTCGCGCCCGGCGGCGGGGCCCGTGAGCACGCGGATCACGGCCGGGCTGGCGGCCGCGGCAGCGGGCACCGTGCGCGCCAGGGGCCGCGGGGCGCTCGCCATGCGGTGCTTGACGACCACGGTCGTTTCGTAGCCCTCGGCTTCGGCCTCGTCGAGGAAGCGGATCTTGTACTTGCTCAGTTCGACGGTGTCGCCATGGCGCAGCAGCTGGCGCCCGATGGCCTTGCCGTTCACATAGGTGCCATTGGTGCTGTTCAGGTCCTCGATTTCGACAGCCTGCGCTTCCAGCATGTGCAGCACGGCGTGCTCGCCGCTGACGGCCAGGTGGTCGATGACGATGTCGTTGTAGGGCCTGCGCCCGAGCGTGGTGCGCTCTTTGGTCAGCTCGATTTCCTTGATGGCGACTCCATCGATCGAGAGGATCAGTTTGGGCATGGCCAACTCCTGGTGGTGGGGTGCATAAGGGCGTGCGGCTGGGTCAGGCGGCCTTGAGCCAGCGCGACATGAAGCTGCGCCGCGGCTGCGCCGTGCCGGCCTGGGCCAGCAGCACGCTGATGTTGTCGCGCCCGCCATGGGCGTTGGCGGCGGCGATGAGGCGGCTGGCCTTCTCTTCGAGCGGCACATGGGCGGCCATGAGGGCGGTCAGTTCGGCATGGTCGAGCATTTCGCTCAGGCCGTCGGAGCACAGGAGAAACAGGTCGCCGGACTCGACCGGGAATTCGGTGGTTTCGAGCTGCACCTGGGACTCGACCCCCAGCGCCCGCGTGACGAGGTTGCGGCCCAACGACAGCGCCGCCTGCCGCGGCGTGAGCAGGCCGGCGTCGACCTGCTCCTGCAGCCACGAGTGGTCGCGCGTGAGCTGCATAAGCTGGCCGGCGCGCAGGCGGTAGCCGCGCGAATCGCCCACATGGCCGAGCAGCAGCCGGTGGCCGCTGAACACGGCGGCCACCAGTGTGGTGCCCATGCCGGCATACACGGGGTTGGACTGGGCAGCGTCGAAGATGGCCCGGTTGGCGCTGTCCACGCAGGTTTCGAGGGCGCGGCGCAGCGCGCGGGCGGGCACCGGAGAGCTGGCCTGCGCGAGCCAGCGACCCATTTCGGCGCAGACGGAGGAGGTGGCCATGGCGGCGGCCACTTCGCCGGCGTTGTACCCGCCCATGCCATCGGCCAGCACGGCCACCTGGGCGTGTGCGTCCACGGCCACGGCGTCTTCGTTGTTGGCGCGCACCCGGCCGCAGTCGGTGCGGGCACAGAATTCGTATTTCATGGGGTCCGGCCAGCCCCCGGGCGAGCACAGGCGGGGGCAGCCGCATTCATCACGGTGTCTTGCAAATCCGCCATGGGGTGGTGCTCTCCAGAGACGTGGCCTGCATCATAGACGAGGCTTTGGCGGGTGCTGGTGGGCGCCGGTCGCACGGCCTCGTCATGCGCTCTGTGTAGCGCAGATCCTGGCCCTCTGTTTGTTCTTTTCACCCACGGCACCTTTGGTAACTGACTGTAATATTTTACAGAAGCACGGGGACGCCGGTGCGTTGGTGGTGAAGCATCCGGCAGCGCGTGCCTGCGTGCAGCATGTTGGCCCGCCGCAGTGGCCCTGGAGGGCTTGCCGTTCGTGTCAGGGTTTGGGGCGCCGCCGCAGGCCTGTGCCTGCCATCGCCGCCATCGGCACATGGTCTGCGGCAGGCCG